>CAIYGK010000214.1 GCA_903925725.1 uncultured beta proteobacterium
GACCGGCCTGTACGGAGTCCGGCGCATAAAAACTGACACTGCATGCCCCAACCGCGTGACCGGCTTTGACAAAAATCAGTTCGCCCGGCTGCAACTGTTCGCGATTGGCCAGCGCTTCCTCCAAACTTGAAGCAGTGAAACAACCGTGCAACCAATCGGTCAACAGAGTCGACTGGGCAGCGTCGCTCTTTCGCAGCAAGGCAGAGAGCAGCGGAAGCCTGGCTGTTGAGGGTTTTGACAAAGAGGCCGTTGGCGCTGAGTAAAAAGCCAGCTTGGCAGGTGGTGCGTCATTGCCAAACGCGCGAACGATGTCAAGCCGGGACACCTCCAGCGCACCCAGACGTTCGCGCAATGCACCTTCCAACGCATTCTCCCAACCGGCCTCGATGTGAATGCGGCTCCACAATCCAGCCAATGTATCGAGCCCATGTCGGCTGAGCCAAGGGCGCAGTTTGCCATCGGTCTTCACCTTCGCCTGCAGGGCGCGCAGGGCATCCAGACGGGCAGACAGCGCAGCCAGACGGGCCGATTCCGCATTTGCCGCCAATTGGTGTTGCCGTCGAACTTCATCCAACCGGGGCACGGCTTCCTGCAACTCATGCAGCCGCGCCTCGGCCGCCTTGGCAGCCTCTTGGGCTTGATCGAACTCGTTCTGTAATCTCGCCAGATTGGCCTCGTCTGGCGCGCCCAGGCTGCTGCTTTCGACGCTCAAGCGTTCGCGGCGCGTACTGAACTGACGCGACTGCTCCTCAATCCCGCGCTGCTCTGCCGCGAGAACCTGAATCTTCTGCTGCACCTCAGCGACGCGGGAGCGCTGTACGTTGGCCGCCTGTTGAGCCCGCCGCAAAGTTTCTTCCAGTCCTGGCAATCGCCCAGCCTGTTCCTGCGTCTGCGCTCCCAGCATGGCAGCCTTCTCTTCTCCGAGCAGCGTCAGCTCGGCCAGGCTTTCAATTTCAAGCACTGCAGTGCTCTTGCGCTTTGCCCAGTCGGCAGTCTGATCATTGAGCGTGGCCAGGCGCTGCACAGCGCGTTGCCGACTCTCCACCACAAACCGGATTTCAGCCTCCAACCTGCCAACCTCGGTACTGGCTTCGTACAAATGTCCCTGCGCCTGGTTGACCTGATCGCCTGCAGCGTAATGCGCCTGGCGAACTGTCTCCAACTCCGCTTCTACGTGTCGTAAATCGGCAAGGCGGCCCTCCAGCGCATTGACGGCGAGTTCCGCGTCGGACTTCACTTTGGCTTGCTCGGCCTCGGATTCGCTTCGTTTGAAATACCAGAGTTGTTGTTGTTTGAGCGTTACATCAGAGGACAGTGCCTTGAATCTTTGCGCAACCTCGGCTTGAGCCTGCAGCTTTTCGAGATTGCCATCCAGCTCTCGCAGGATGTCCTCAACGCGGGTGAGATTGAGACGTGTGTCCTGCAAGCGGCTTTCCGTCTCACGGCGTCGCTCCTTGTATTTGGAGACACCAGCGGCCTCTTCCAGAAACAGTCTCAGTTCTTCGGGCTTGCTCTCGATGATGCGGCTAATGGTGCCCTGCCCAATGATGGCGTAGGCTCGTGGCCCAAGCCCTGTCCCCAAAAAGACGTCCTGCACATCACGCCGTCGGACCGGCTGATTGTTGATGTAGTAGCTGCTCGTACCATCGCGCGTCAATACGCGTTTCACCGCAACTTCGGCAAATTGGCTCCATTGCCCACCGGCGCGGTGGTCACTGTTTTCAAATACCAGTTCAACACTGGCGCGGCTTGACGGTTTGCGACTCGTCGTACCGTTGAAAATGACATCCTGCATCGACTCGCCACGCAGTTCGGACGCCTTGGACTCGCCCAGCACCCAGCGCACGGCATCCATGATGTTCGACTTGCCGCAACCGTTGGGTCCAACCACACCAACCAGTTGTCCTGGCAGCAAGAAATTGGTCGGATCAACGAAGGACTTGAAGCCAGACAGTTTGATTGAATTGAGACGCACGGATCACTGACAGATTAAGCAATGGAAACAGCAGAATCGGCGTTTGGGCCTGACTCGCATGACATACCGTCATGATAACTTGACCGGGCGCTCTGACTGGACCGCGCTGCCTGCACCGTGAGCCTGTGCAAACACCTGGCGCGGTGACAGATCCTTCAACTGGTTGTTGCTCCAGACCTGTCGCCAGCGGCGCGCGCCGGGCAAGCCGTGACGTAGTCCCAGCATATGGCGAGCCACGGCGCACCAGGGCGTACCCCGTGCCGCCGTCTCGCGCTCCATATAGAGAACCATATCTTCTTCAACCTGCTCGCGCGTCGTCCCAACTTGTGCATCCGTGCCCGTGGCCCGAAAAATGACTTGATCCCACTCACTAAGCCACCATGGGTTGTGGTAGGCCTCGCGGCCTACCATGACGCCATCGACCTGCTGCAACTGCTCCAGCACCTGAGATGTGCTTCTGATGCCGCCGTTGATGGCAATCAGCAAGTGCGGAAAGTCCCGCTTCAACTGGTGCACCATCTCGTAGCGCAAAGGTGGAACCTCACGGTTCTCCTTGGGAGAGAGACCCTTGAGCCACGCATTGCGTGCATGCACAATGAAAGTCTGGCATCCGGCCTGGCTGACGACACCCACAAAATCGCGGACAAAGGGGTAGCTCTCCATCTTGTCGATTCCGATGCGATGCTTGACCGTGATTCGAACCGATCCGGCATCGAGCATTGCCTTGACACAGTCCGCTACCAGGCGCGGTTCAGCCATCAGGCAGGCACCAAACGAGCCACGCTGGACCCGCTCGCTGGGGCAACCGCAATTCAGGTTTACTTCGTCATACGCCCACAGCTCGGCGAGCTTGACGCATCTGGCGAGTTCGGCCGGCTCGCTCCCGCCGAGTTGCAGGGCCAGAGGATGCTCCAGTTCGTTGAAATCCAGGTGACGGGGTACGTCACCATGGAGAAGCGCACCGGTGGTAACCATCTCGGTGTACAGCAACGCGCTCCTGGTAAGCAGGCGGTGAAAATAGCGGCAATGACGATCGGTCCAATCCATCATCGGCGCAACCGACAACTTGCTGTGCGTGGTCGAAAAGGCTGACATGCCGGACATCGAATCGCTTATCCGGGCACGGTGCACCAGGGCGCCGCGTCGTGCGCAAATGCCATCCATAGTGCCCAGAGGGAACCGACGGCCAGCGCAAGTCCAGCCACTCGAACCCCCCAGTCCCCATTGCCAGCAGCCTTCAGGCGCAGCCATAGCCAAGGACCCGCCATCATGGAGACACTGGTACCGAGTGCGAACAAGGCCATAACGGCCGCGCCGGACGGTGCGTTGCCGGTCAGGGCAGCGACCAGCAACGCTGAGTAGAGCAGGCCACAAGGTAGAAAGGTCCAAAGCAGTCCCATCAACAGCGGCGCGCCGCCGCCCTGCCCCGGAACCAGAGCGCGCACACGGTACCAGACTCGGCGGGCAGCCTGCTCAAGCCACACCGGCTGCTGCGCCTTCACCATGAGCAGCATGCCCAGCACGAAGGTCGCCGCATGAAAGAGCGTCCACACCGGGCGCAGCGCAGCCGACTGGACGGTGAGCCACCCCAAACCCTGCATAGAGGCTGCGGCCAGTCCTCCCAGAGCCGAGTAACCAAGTACCCGTCCGAGTTGAAAAATCCACATGGCGCGATTACCGCGGGCTCCAGCGGAGTGGCCGACCGCTGCACAAGCCGCGCCACACATGGCAACACAATGCGGTCCGCCAGCCAATCCCATCAAGAGTGATGTCAGCGCAAGCGAGGACTGCATCTGACAGGGCTAGAGAATCTTGGAAAAGCGCGCGGTGGTACGGTCGGTCTGCAGGTAACGATCAAACACCATGGCAACGGCCCTGACAAAGAACCAGCCGGTGGCAGTCACCTCGATATTGCTCTCATTGAGTCTCACCAGCCCTTGTTCGGCAAGCTTTTCAAGAGTCACCATTTCGGCGGCGAAATAGCTGCGAAATTCAATCGCGTACGCTGCTTCAATGGACTTGAACACGACCAGCCCCTGGCACATTACCGCCATGATGACAGCGCGACGCAGCAGATCGTCCGCCGTCAGGCTCAAACCTCGCACCACTGGAAAGCGGCCCTGGTCCAGGTAGTCGCAGTACTCTTCCATGGTCTTGGCATTCTGGCTGTAAGTGGAACCTACGCGTCCGATGGATGAAACTCCCAACGCAATCAGGTCACAGTCAGGCTGTGTGCTGTAGCCCTGGAAATTGCGATGCAAACGCCCCTGTTGCTTGGCTATCGCCAGTGGATCCGTTGGAAGCGCAAAGTGATCCATACCTACATAGACGTAACCCGCGCCCATGAACGCAGCCATGGAGCGCGCCAACATGGCAACTTTCGCGCCGGCGCTGGGGATCTGCGTGGTCTCGATGCGACGCTGCGGCTTGAAACGCTCTGGCAGATGCGCATAAGCGTACAGGGCAATCCGCTCAGGTCGCAGTTCGACAACCTGTGCCAACGTCCGGTCGAATGACTCCGGGCTTTGTAACGGCAAACCGTAAATCAGATCGACATTGATGGAGTCAAATTTGCGTTCCCTGGCGGCGGCCACCAGACCAAACACCTGCTCCGCCGGTTGCACTCGATTCACGGACTTTTGCACTGCAGCGTCAAAATCCTGCACACCAAAGCTCAGGCGATTGAAACCGAGTTCGGCCAGCGTGTCGAGCCTTGACGCATCAATGGTGCGCGGATCCACCTCGATCGAATACTCGCCGCCTGGCAACAAGTTGAAGTTGCTACGCAACATGCCCATCAATTCGCGCAGTTCATCGTCGGTCAGAAACGTCGGTGAGCCGCCGCCCAGATGCAACTGTGATACAGCCTGGCCCGAGCCCAGCTTTTCAATGTGCAGGGCCACCTCACGGGCAAGATAACCCAGGTACGGCGCGGCCCGGTCATGGTGCTTTGTGATGATCTTGTTGCAAGCGCAGTAGTAGCACAAGGATTCGCAAAAAGGGATATGGACGTACAGCGACAAGGGCGTTGCCGCCGCTGCGCCCGTGCTGCG
Organism: uncultured beta proteobacterium; assembly: GCA_903925725.1. Taxonomy (GTDB): domain Bacteria; phylum Pseudomonadota; class Gammaproteobacteria; order Burkholderiales; family Burkholderiaceae_C; genus Rhodoferax. Next base: position 5,029 of record CAIYGK010000214.1, read on the forward strand.
CAGGGTCAGAGCGTGTACGTAGTCTTCCACCGGGAAGCTCTCGACAAAACGGTCCGCGGTCGGGTAGGACGTGTAGCGCGGGCCCGACACATCAAAGCGACGCAACAGATCTTCGGAAATGGGTTCAGCGACTGCTGCATTCATGAAAACTCCTTGGCAAGACTCTCGAATATGCCTCAAAACGAAAAAATAGTCTTGATACCGGTCAAAACCAACCGAGATTGCAATCCCACAAATTTGACTGACATCAGGACCGCCTACAAATTAGTGACAAAATGAGGGACATGAATCCTCAAACCCTCAAAGTAGCCTGCTCCAACTGTAATCTGCGGGAACTCTGCATGCCGGTGGACTTGAGCAGCGAGGAACTTGATCGCGTTGATGAACTGGTCGCAGCAAGACGCAAGATCAAGAGAGGGACATTGCTGTTTCGAAACGGCGAGAAATTCACCAGTCTGTATGCTATTCGTACCGGATTTTTCAAGACTTGCGTTGCCTCGGAGGACGGTCGGGATCAGGTTACTGGATTTCAAATGGCTGGCGAGATTGTCGGACTGGACGGTATTGTCAACGACCATCATACCTGCGATGCCGTGGCCCTGGAAGACGCAGAAGTCTGTGTGATGCCATTTGACCGAATTGAAGAGTTTTCCCGCGAAGTCAACGCGCTGCAGCACCACATTCATAAGATCATGAGTCGCGAAATTGTCCGCGAGCATGGTGTCATGCTGCTCCTGGGCAGCATGCGCGCCGAGGAGCGTCTGGCCACTTTTCTCCTGAATCTCGTGCAGCGACTCCATGCGCGCGGCTTTTCACAGTCGGAATTGATACTTCGGATGACACGGGAAGAGATTGGCAGTTTCCTGGGATTGAAACTTGAAACGGTGAGCCGGACATTTTCCAGATTTGTCGAGGATGGGATCGTCGAAGTCAAGCAGCGCCACGTCCGGATATTGAATACCTCAGGCTTGCGTGAGATTGTCAACCCCAAAGCCCCGATCTGATTTGTGACAAGTGTCCGGTCGCTCACCAGCCGCCAGCGGTAACACGACCCACATTAAACGAGGAGCCAGCATGGTTTGCTCCCGCTGTCAGGAAATGCTCAATATCAGGGCTTGGACACAACCTTTTCCTCTGGCACCACTCCTGTTGCGGCATGGTTTCTTCCCAGCATGGCCGGCGCCAGGCTGGCCGCGCTCGCGCCCGTGTTCAATGTCTTGTTGATCTCTATCCCCTTGCGGTAATAGTCCTCGGTGACAACCGGGTCAATTCTGGTCACGGCGATGTAGAGAGTCACAAAACTGGCGACCACGACCAGCGCCGGCCCGGCTACAACAAGCCAGACGTGGCCAAATTTCCACCAGGGAGTGCTATTTTCCAAATTCATTGGGCTACGACCCCACCCTTGTTCGAAAGTCCCCAGACGTAGGAGGCCAGTACATGAATTTGAGCCTCGGTAAACTTGTCGCCCTGGGCCGGCATCTGGTTTGTCTTGCCATTGTTGATCATGGAAATGATGTTCGCTTCACCACGACCGTGCAACCAGACGCTCTGATTCGTCAGATTACCTGAACCAATCGCCTGTATACCTTTGCCATCGGGACCATGGCAAGCTGCGCAAACGACGAATTTCTCTTGGCCAAGTGCCGCTCGCACGGAATCGTGCGGGCTACCGGACAAACTCAGTACGTACTGGGCAACGTTCTTCACGTCATCTGCCGAACCGACTGCTGCTGCCATGGGAGGCATCATGCCGGTACGTCCTTTGATGATATTGTTTTTGATGATCTCGGGTGTGCCGCCACCGAGCCAGAAGTTATCGGTCAGGTTCGGAATCCCCTTGTTGCCACGGGCATCGGAGCCATGGCACTGGGCGCAGTTGTTCATGAACAGACGCTCGCCGATGGCCATCGCTTGTGAATCCTTTGCAACATCCTCAGGCTTCATCGCGGCAAATTTTGCATACAGGGGGGCCGTTTCCGCGTTGCCCTTGTCCACCTCCGACTGATGCTGACCCTTGGAGGTCCAAGCCAATTTGCCGTCGTAAGAACCCAGACCGGGGTACAGCGCAAGGTAAATGAGGGCAAAAATGACGGTAATTACAAACAACCATGCCCACCAGCGCGGCAAGGGGTTGTTCATCTCACGCAGGTCGCCGTCCCAGACGTGGCCAGTGGTGTTGTCGCTCGCCGTCATGGCCTTGGCCTTGCCAGTAAACCACAGCAGAAGCAGGCACGCCAAAATACTCACCAAGGTGATGCCAGCAACGTACACCGACCAAAAGTTACTTGTAAAGTCGCTCATATTTTTTCCTTAGATTGCGCTGGGTCAGTCTTGCTCAAACGGGAGCTTGGCAGCCTGTTCAAAATCTGCGGTCTTGCGGCTGGAAAAAGTCCATACAACAATGCCGACAAACATGATGAAGCTTGCCACCGTGACCAGTGAACGCAGGGAGTTGATATCAAATTCCATGAATTAAGCTCCTTTGTTACTTCACCAAGGTTCCCAGCACCTGGAGGTAGGCAATAACCGCTTCAATCTCCTTCTTGCCCTTGAGTTCGGCAACAGATTTGGCGATTTGTTCGTCTGTGTAAGGCACGCCGACAGTTCGCAGCGCTTTCATGTGTGCTGGCATCGACTCCGCATCAACATCGTCCTTGAGCAGCCAGGGATAGGGTGGCATATTGGACTCAGGCACCACGTCACGCGGGTTATTCAAGTGGTCACGATGCCACTGGTCACTGTACTTGCCACCGACACGTTGCAGGTCAGGGCCAGTTCGCTTGCTACCCCATTGAAACGGATGGTCATAGACAAATTCGCCTGCCACAGAATAGTGCCCATAACGCAGCGTTTCTGCACGGAACGGCCGAATCATCTGCGAGTGACAGTTGTAGCAACCTTCGCGAGTGTAGATGTCGCGCCCTGCCAGCTGCAGCGCAGTGTAGGGTTGCAAGCCCTTGACCGGCTCGGTCGTGGACTTCTGGAAGAACAAGGGAACAATTTCCACCAGCCCACCAAAAAGGAGCACCACCAGAATCAGGACGATCATCAGGAAGTTGCTGGTTTCGATCTTTTCGTGCGACAGTCCGCCGCTTGCATTGCTATTTGCCATGGTATTTTTTCCTTTTCACGCGTGGGCAACAACGGCCGGA
>CAIYGK010000215.1 GCA_903925725.1 uncultured beta proteobacterium
CCACCTCCAAGGCTTCACCTCTATGCCCGTGTGCGCAAGCACCACAGCAAACAAAAACGCGATGGTGGCCTGTGAGGACCTACCACCGCATAGCGGTTTAGTTCAACCCACGGTTTGAGATCAGTCGGCCACTGGCGCGCCATGGTGTTCAGTAACTGCCGGTTCATTCGCGGATTGAAATGGCGGTGGCGCAATATATCGCCATGCAAATCCTCGCGAAGCCATTGGGTCCGCTGCGCATCAGCAAAATCGAAATCCAGCATTTGGTTGTAAAGAATCTCGCCCCGTACCTGATAGCTAAAACCATGCAGTCCAACACGGGCCTGTGCCAGGGCACCAAGAACAGCGTGTGACTGATTCAGCCGTGCTGCAGCCTGCTCTAGCACATAGTCGCGCGTGGTAAAAACCACCTTGATCCGGCCTGCAGATTCTTGCGCCAACCCCAGCAACACTTGCATGTCTTGCGCAAAGGCACGGGTCAATTCTTTGCTGAGAAACGTGGCACCCAAAAAATCATCCATCACCACGAAATAGCTCTCGCCAGGTACTAGCAGCGACAGGGCATCACCGATGCGTCGGTCACAAATCCAAATGACATTGGTGGTGGGGTTTTGGGCCAAGTGTTGCGCGGCGGTGTAAGCGGCCAGTGCGCTCTTGCCGATTCCCGGATCTCCGGTAATCAAACAGTAATGATGCGCCGCCAGATTTTCCTGAACCCTGTCAACTGCGTCATAAGGAACAAAATTTTTCGCCAGTGGCCATACCCGCTGTGCCAATGTGATCCGAACGCTCTGGTGGAGCGCGTTGTGAAGCACAGCATTCAGCTGCGCGGCATCGCCCATCCATAACTTGAAATGGCGTCGCAGGACCGCAGGGTGGCGGGCCAGTGCGTCATCAAGCTCGACCTGCCCGTAAATATGGTCGGCAAGCAGCCAAGGCGAAAGCGCGTTACACAACGCGGCCTTGTTCGGCGGTGTCAGTGCACATGCGGTCATGAGCAAATAGCGTTTGGGCTGCAGGCGCTGCAACTTGGGTAGTTCGTCGCCAATTTTGGACAATAACTGTGCGGCAGTCTTGTAGCGTTTGGCCTGCCCGATGATGACACACCCATCATCAACTTGGTGCCGAAAATCGATGCCACCGTCGCGCCCTTCGCAAAAACGTTCAAAGCGCACGCCATGAAGGGCACCAGCTATGTCTGCGGCAAGTGCCTCAAATTCAGTGGGGCTTAGACGGTGGTAATCAAAGGGCATTGAGTTACTGAAGGTTCAAAGCTGGGCACCTGGTATCCGCTTTCTGGTTGATCGCTGTTCAAATGGTCATCCGCAAGCGCTTGGCGCGCTCCTTGAAGGCGCGCTCTCCACCTTCGAGAATGTCGCACACGTGCTGCCGGATGAGTGGGTTTTCGAGACTACCGCTCTCATACGTAATGAGCGGCAACTGGCCGGGCCTGTGCGGTCCGCACTGCGCCACGATCACCTGATCCGCATCGGTGTTCACCACTAAGTTGGCGTTGTGCGTCACGATCACGATCTGGCGCCGCTTCTTGGCGTCGCGGAAGCGATGCACCAGCTCTTGATAGATGGACTGAGGGTCCAAGTTCTCTTCGGGCTGATCGATTATTAGTGGTCGGTCATCTTCCGCATCAATGGCCAAGTAAAGCAGCAGCAAGACGATGCCGCGCGTGCCAGGTGACAACTGCTCAATATCTACGCCGTCATACTGCAAGCCGTAGCCAACAGTGATGTGGTCGGTGCTGTATAGCCAGTCCGAAATGTTGCGCGCCCATGCGCGGAACTCGGCGTTCTCCGGCATGTGGGTCCGGAGCGCCGCCTCATTGGTCTTGACGAAATTGAGCAAGGCCATAGCGGCTTGCGCGGCGTCACCGGTTGCCCATGCCGCCAACAGCCCGGCGCGCGCCGACCGCAGCAACTCACCGCGCCCCTTGAACGGGCCATTTGTCCGCAGATCCAGGAGGCCTTCACCCTTGGCGGCCCAATGCCCAAGGTCCACATTTCGACGCACCGAGAACGACAGCTTCGACAAGGAGCCCACCGCCTCATCGATGCGCGCCTTGATGGGCGCGTAGAGATCCGCAAGTTCCAGTTCTTCCTCAACGATGGCTTCGAAGATGGCAGCATAGGCACTGCGCCGCGCATCGACCAGCGCGCGGATGCGTTCGTCTGCACCTTGAATGCGCTCGATCTGCTGTAGCACCTTGGTCAGCGCGATCTCAGCTTTGGTGATTTTGTCCGAGAGGGTGGTAAAGCGTTTGACGTTCTGCGCGTCGACACCGACCAGCGTGCGAAGGCGAGCGAGCTCCCGCTCAAGGAGCGAGAGCGATTGATCCGCGAGCATGACGTTCACGGGGATCAGCGCGACGGCTGGGTCGGGATTGGCCTGCGGCACCGGATCGGTTTTCGCGGGGCCTTGCAGCGCTGCCACAGACAGGTTCGCCTGTTTGATGCGCTCGGTCAGCAAAGTGTCAACCGGGCCGGCATAGTCGAGCCTGAAGGCATCCCAGTCAGTGGCACTGAGGTCGGCATGCTCACGCTCTTGCTTCAGGTCTGCGAGCAGAGATGGCGACTGGCGGGTGCGGAAGTCGCGCACGTCGTTTTGTAAGTAAAGCAGAGCCTGGTTTCGGCGCTTGGCTTGGTCTAACAGCTGTCGCTTCGCATCGACCGCGAGCGAAACCTGTTCATGGCGCCTCGCGCGCTCCTCGTTGCCCTTGGCAACCAGCGAATTACGGTCGGACTTGTCCTTGTCGATCGCACGCTTCTTCTCGTCCCGGTCCTTCTCGAGCGCCTTGAGGCCGTCCTTCTTGACACGTTCGTCAGTGAGGTCTGCGGATGCCTTGGTCAGAGCCTGTTGCTGGCGTTCGCGCTTCTGGCGCGAATTTTCCAGCCGAAGGCCCAGCAACTCCTGGAAAGAGTCGGCGCCTTGACGTTCGTTGAGTGGGTGAGCATTGAAGATCACACGCTCGATCTCCGTGACCAGTGCATCGTTCAAACCTTCCGCCGAGCAGAGCTGGTCGACGAACTGCTGTGATAGGTACTGAACATACGGGCTGTTCAGGAAGTCCTCCATGTCGGTTTGGGCAAGATCATTGCCAGTCGTTTCACCAGATGCCCATCGCAGTTCGGCTCTACTGTCACCGAGGTGTTGTTTCGCCCGAAGGATGAAGGAACGCTCGTTCAAGTGAGGGGAAAGCGCAAGACCGCCTGCCGCAATCAGGTCGGCCAAGGCTGTTTTTCCCGAGCCCCGCGCGCCGATCACGGCAACCAGTCCCGCGTTCAGCCCAACGGCACCGCTCGCGATCCAGGGCGCATTCGTCACAGACACCGATTTGATCGTGTGGCTGTCCAACGCGCCGCGCGGTGGCTCGGTGCCGATGAAAACACGCTCCTCGGGTTCGATGCAGGCCTGGCGCAGCGAGTCGAACATCAGGTCGCCTTTGATCCAGCAGCGGCGGTCGCCGTCTGGCTGCCCTGCCTTGGCGAGCGAATGCGCGTCCGAACCGTGCAGGCAGGGCTTGCATCCGTTGTACTGGCTTTCGAGTTCTTCGACGGTGGCCGATTCCTTGCCCAGCCAGAAGCGGACCTGCTTGGGATTGGCGCTGAAGATGATGTGTGCAAGGCCCTCAACGTTTTTGCGCTGCGCCGCGAACGAGGCTGTGGCGTCGCGCAGACCGGATGTACCGTCCTTCTCTCCGCCGGCGACGGCGATCAGGGTGTTCTTCTTGATCCACTCGTTCTTTGACCATGCCTGCTTGAGCTGGTCGAAGTTCACCTTGAACTGATTCGCACCTTCGGACCGAGCTGCCTCATCGTCAGTCAGGTCTGGCTTGTGGGCGCGGCCCAATCGGATGAGGTCACTGCGTTGGCATCGGTAGAACTCGCCCAGGTAGGGGAACTCGAACTCCAGCAGGAAGCGCTTGATCCGATCGATGTGGTCGGCATCATGCGGAGAGAAGAGCAGGTGGATGTTGACCGCTGATGCCTTCGCGGTCTCGATACCCAATCGAAGCTCGACGTTGGGGAATATCAAACCCACCCCAGACAAACGCCCGCGGTGCTTTTCGTCGACGACCTGCTCGTAGCGTTCAATGCCGAAGTAGTCGGTGATACCCATCGCGCGAATCGGTGGATTCGACGCCTCGATGGCGTCCAGGAACGCTCCCAAAGGATCTGGACCAACGTACTGGTCGTTCAGGACGGTGCCGGGCGTGTGGATGTGAGTATCCCAGCGATGCCACAGGGAACCCCGTTTGTCTTCAACACTAAATGAACTCGCCACAATTTCCTCCCCGAACTTTTGGACAGATCGTGTTCGTTAATTTCGTCCATTGTCATGCAAAAATGATGCGAAGCGCGCATCCTTCAAGGAACCCGGTGAATGCGCCCATACAACGCTTGGAATCACGCACAGCGGCAGCGGATCAAGTACCTGTCGTTCGAGATGATTTTCTAGGCTATGACCGAAAATCGGGGAATACCAGCCGTCACTATTGGATGTGGCCAGTGCCGCCTTTGGCCACGGACATGCCGATAAATTGTCTTCTGGAACGTCTGCTGTACCTTGGTATGCGTGTTAGTCAAGCCGCACCATCAACCCGCCATGGCCTTCCGTTTTTGAAAATGCTTCATGCAATGCAAGGCGTTCAACCCCACCAGCCGTTTGGTCGTGGGTGGCCCGCAAGGCGACTGCAGCCTGACCGGGCGCAAGATCATTGTCGACACCTACGGCGACGCCTGCCCCCATGGTGGTGGCGCCTTCAGCGGCAAAGACCCGACGAAAGTGGACCGCTCCGCCGCCTATGCCGCACGTTATGTGGCCAAAAACATTGTGGCAGCCGGCCTGGCGCACCAATGCCAGATCCAGGTGGCCTACGCCATCGGGGTACTGCGCTGCCAAAGCGGCTGCCTTTGTGGCAGCGCTGAACGCTGGTGCGGGTTGGGGTGCGGCGGTGCTGGCGGCTTGGACTGATGCCGATCAGGCGCTGTGGGCGGGCGTGCTCAACTTTTGGTTTGTGGGCCGGGTGTTTGAGCGGGCGCGGTCATGACGCAAGGCGGCATAGCACCAGGAGTCGTGTCGGTGCCGCAAGCGGCCATTGACCTGGCCAAACGGTTCGAAGGCTTTCACCGGGTGCCGCAG
>CAIYGK010000216.1 GCA_903925725.1 uncultured beta proteobacterium
GATGAGGCGCGGCTGGTAGCCAGAACGCCGGGCGTCTCACACAAGCCATTGGCTGGACTTGCGGTTTCGGTCAAAGACTTGTTTGACGTGGCGGGGCAAGCTACCGGCGCCGGGTCGGCGGTCTTGCAGGGAGCCTTGCCGGCGCGGCAAGACAGCATCGCAGTGGCACGTCTCCGACGGGCCGGCGCGGCTTTCTTGGGCCGAACCAACATGTCGGAATTTGCGTTTTCCGGTGTTGGCATCAATCCGCACTTTGGCACGCCAATGAATCCGTGCGGCGGTGATGTGCCACGCATTCCGGGCGGATCGTCTTCGGGCGCAGCGGTTTCTGTTGCAACTGGCGCAGCCTTCATCGGCCTGGGTTCAGACACCGGTGGCTCGATACGGATTCCGGCCGCACTCAATGGCATCGTCGGATTCAAGAGCACGGCCAGACTGGTTCCTGTCGAGGGGGCTCTTCCACTATCCACGACACTGGACACAGTTTGTGCTCTGACACGCTCGGTCCCCGATGCGATCCTGGTCCATCAGGTTCTGGCGCAGCGACGCGTTGTGCGCAGCCCAGCACCCCTGTCAGCCTATCGCCTCGCTGTCGCCAACGCCGTCATGCTTGACGGATTGGACCCGACCGTGGATCTGGCATGGAACAGGACTCTGGCCACACTGCGCAGTGCTGGCGCTCGCATTGAGGAAGTGACGCTTTCGGAAATCAGTGAATTACGGCAAATTCAGGCCAAGGGCAGCTTTTCTGCAGCTGAGAGTTACGCCTGGCACAACCAACTTCTTGCCGACAGGAGGGAATCGTACGACCCCCGCGTTGCGATCCGTATCGAAGCGGGTGCAGGCATGAGCGCGCGCGACTACATTGCATTACATCTCGCACGTCGCAACTGGATCAACAAAATGGCCAGGGGAATGCGGGGATTCGATGCCTTTCTGTCACCCACAGTTCCACTGGTTGCGCCTGTGATGGCAGATATGGCTCCCGGTGCGGAACACGATGAAGCCTTCTTTCGTATCAACGCCTTGCTGCTGAGAAACACGAGCGTTATCAATATGCTCGATGGCTGCGCAATTTCAATCCCTTGCCACGCCAGCGGCGAATTGCCGGTTGGCCTGATGATCTGGGCGGGTGCCCTGCAAGACGACCAGGTACTCAATATTGCGTTGGAAATTGAGAACCTGCTTAGGCAGCGCTGATTTCAATGGCGTTTAGTCCGCTTCGCCTTCACCAAGATAATTCATGAAGATTGCAGTCATTGGTGCCGGCATTATTGGCGTGACTACGGCCTACGAGTTGGCCTGCGACGGACATCAAGTCCAGGTGCTGGAGCGCCGGGGCGCTGCCGCCGAAGAGGCCAGTTTCGCCAATGCGGGACTTGTAGCACCGGGCTACCTCCTGCCATGGGACGGGCCCGGAATGCCGGGCCGGGTCTTTGGGAGCATGTTTAGTCGTCACGCGCCGATGAAGATCGGTCTGCCACTATCTGGTCGTGACTTGCTCTGGATGTGGAACTTCTATCGCGCCTGCAAGCCAGCCGCTTATCTGGCACATCGCTCACGCCTGCATCAACTGGCCATCTACAGCAGGGAGCGGTTATACAACATTGGCGCTGAACTGAAATTGAAGTATGAACGCAGTGCTGGCTACCTGGTACTGTTGCGCTCGCCACGGGACAGCAAGATGATGCAGCCTGGCCTGGATGTGCTGCGTGGTGCTGGCGTTGCCTTCAAGGAACTCACAGCAGTCGACGCGCGAAAAATTGAACCTGCGCTTAACTCTGAAATGGTGTTTCATGGTGCCATTCATTTACCGGAAGATGAGGTCGCAAACTGCCGTCAATTTGCGCTGATGTTAAAGAACGAAGCACAGCGCCGAAATGTTGAATTTGCCTTTAACACCACCGTCACCGACGTCAACAGAAACGGCAGCATGGTGGCGCTTGGCATCGCCGGAGAGAACACACTCCGTTCGTTTGATGCTGCCGTGATCTGTGCCGGGGTCGACTCGGTCCGGTTGTTAGAGCCCCTGGGTCTGAAGATTCCGCTGACAGCCATCCACGGCTACTCGATCAGTGCGGCTATTCGAGAGCCAATCAACTCACCTGCTAGTGCGATCATGGACGAGCACTACAAAGTGACAATTGCGCGTCTTGGCAACCGTGTCAGAGTGGCGGGTGGCGCTGAGCTTGGTGGCCCAACCGAAAGGAAAAGACTTGGCACACTGCAAACACTTTACAAAGTCTTGCATGACTGGTTCCCTGGATGTGCCAACCTTTCAAGCGGCGTTCAGGAATGGAAGGGCGCGCGGCCCGTATTGCCCACTGGCATTCCGATGATCGGCGCCACTGGCATTGCCGGAGTCTGGCTCAATCTGGGCCATGGTTCCAACGGATGGGCATTAAGTTGCGGCTCGGCCAGGATCGTATCGGATCTGATTGGCGGCAAAAAGCCTGGCTTGGATGCGGTTGATTTCGCAGCCAGTCGACTGCGCGCATAATCCGAGGAAAGTTCACAAACCTGCCCACGACAGAACGATCATTGCAGCTTGAAGTGGCCTATTGAGATTCCCCGACATTTTCATAATTTTCAGGACAAGCTATGAAGGTAAAATTTTGGGGAGTGCGCGGTTCCATTGCCTCACCCGGACCCACTACTGCGTATTACGGCGGCAACACGACTTGTATCGAAGTCCGCACCGACAACAATGAACTTATCATCATTGACGCCGGCACCGGCATTTTTCCACTTTCCCAAACACTGCTCGGCGAAATGCCATTGACCGCCAATGTGCTCATTTCCCACACGCACTGGGATCACATTCAGGGCTTGCCCTTTTTCGCGCCCAACTTTATACCCGGCAATCTATTGCGACTGCACGGCGCTTTTGATCCAGTAGCGGGCAAAGGCGTGGAACAGGTAATGTCGGTTCAATTGCAGTACAGCTATTTCCCCGTCCGCGAAGAAGAGATGAAGGCGCGCATTGAATATGTAACCCTGGAGCCGGAGATTAGTATTCAGATTGGCTCGGCCACCATCACGCCCTATTTGATGAATCACCCCATCATCAACTTCGGATATCGGATCGAGGCCAACGGGAAATCGATTTTCTTTACCGGCGATCACGAGCCACCGCAGAACATATATGCGCCAACCGATAAGAAATACGCAGAGTATCAGGTCCTGGTTGACCGGAAGAACAATGCAATTCTGGCAGCCATGCGCGGTGTGGATGTTTTGATTGCGGACTGTTCCTACACGGACGAGGAATACCCTGCCAAGAAGGGCTGGGGCCACGGCACTTTCAACTCCAGCATTGAATATGCCGCCAATGCAGGCGCGAAAGTTCTTTTCTGCACTCACCATGAACCCACTCGCAGCGACACAGCACTGGATGCAGTATTCAACAAGGTCATGGCTGAACACCCGGCGCAACGAGGCGGTCCAGAGCACCGACTGGCTCGCGAGGGTGAACTCTACGAATTCTGAGTCCTGTGCGAAGAATTGACTTCAGCGTACGCCATGCCCTGTACGATGCGAACGCAACGCGTCGTATTGAACGCCTTGCACAGGCTGCTTTGCCACCTCACTCCTTGATGCAACGTGCGGGACTGGCACTGGCCCAGCTTTCCATGGCGATCGCGCCGCACAGCAGGCACATCTGGGTTGCGTGCGGTCCCGGCAACAACGGTGGCGATGGACTTGAGGCAGCGATCAACCTCTCCAAGTGGGGGAAGTCGGTGATCGCCACGTGGCTTGGCGCTCCGGATACCCTGCCCGCGGATGCTGCAGCGTCCCATCGGCTTGCGCTTACAGCCGGTGTCCCTTTCGCCGAGACCCCTCCTTCTGACTTTGATTTCTGTATCGATGCCCTGCTGGGGGTTGGCGCCAGCCGTCCTCCGGCAGGGCTTATGGCAGACTGGATCGATAAAATCAATGCCAGTTTGGCAACAGTGCTGGCGGTGGACGTACCGACCGGGCTGCACTCCGATTCTGGTGCGGCGATGCAGCAATGCGTCAGGGCTGATCACACACTGAGCCTGCTCACACTCAAACCCGGCCTTTTCACAGCCCATGGGCAAGACCATGCGGGAGTGGTCTGGCTCGACGACCTTGCCACCACAGAATCTGGAGGTGTCGATGAAGAAGTTGTCGCACCGGCCGCTTGGCTGGCGGGTGCGCCGGCTCAAACACAACGCCTTCACGCATCACACAAAGGAAGCTACGGCGATGTCGCTGTGATTGGCGGCGCGCTGGGCATGACAGGTGCAGCCGTGTTGGGTGCGTCCGCTGCACTTCACGCCGGCGCCGGACGAGTTTTCGTAGGCCTGCTCCAAACTGGCGCCCCAACCTTCGATAATCTCCAACCTGAGTTGATGTTCAGGTCACTCGAATCCCTCGACTTCAAACAGATGACGGTTGTTGCCGGATGCGGCGGCGGCGACGCCATACGCGATGCAATGCCAAGGATGCTGGCAACAGCGCCTCGACTCGTAATTGATGCCGATGCGATCAATGCGATCGCCGAAGACACACAGTTGCAGAAATTGTTGCTTCATCGCGCCAGTCGCCAACTAAGCACGGTACTCACGCCGCATCCGCTTGAAGCGGCTCGATTGATGGGGATCGATGCACAGCAAGTGCAAGGCGATCGACTGCGAACTGCCGGAGAACTGGTGCAGCGCTTTGGCTGCACAGTCGTACTGAAGGGCTCGGGCACAATCATCTCTGCACCTGGACAGACGCCGGTCATCAATCCAACAGGAAATGCCAGACTGGCGACTGCGGGCACTGGTGATGTGCTGGCCGGCATGATCGGTGCAGGCTTGGCCGCGCACAAGTCAGCATTTATGGCGGCCTGTGAAGCGGTCTATCGGCATGGTCTGCAGGCCGACCTATGGCCCGTGGACAACCCATTGACAGCAGGTTCACTTTCGCGCACTGGCTAGACACATCGGCAGAAGCAGTCGGCAGAGTTGTTGCCAACCGACCTTGACAAATTCAACCCCGCCCTGCAAACGGCATTTTTGTTGCCATGACAGTGTGGAACATCACATTCGCTTCAAGTGGCAAGTTGGCCATGTAAAGCACGGATTGCCCCACAATATTCACGTCCATCACGGGCTCAATAGCGATCTGGCCATCGGCCTGCTCAATGCCAGCAGTCATGCGTTGAACCATCTCCGTAGCAGCATTGCCAACATCAATCTGGCCGACCGCTATATCGTACTTGCGCCCATCCAGTGAAGCGGCCTTGGTCATGCCTTTGACCGCATGCTTGGTCGCCGTATAGGCGATCGAATTTGGACGAGGCGTGGTTGCGGAAATTGAGCCGTTGTTGATAACGCGTCCACCGCGCGGCGTCTGCGATTTCATCACCCGGAAAGCCTGCTGTAGACAAAGAAACATGCCCGTCAGATTGATATCCACGACGTACTTCCACTGCGCCAGCGTCAAGTCTTCCAGTGGGATGGCGGGAGCGCCAACCCCAGCGTTATTGAACAATACATCAACCCTACCAAACCGGGAGATAGTCGCGTCGAAGAGAGCCATGACCGACGCCGGATCGGACACATCCGTGGGCACAACCAGGCAATTTTCAGCTTTACGTCCAAGAGCGAGCACTTCGGCCAGTGGTTCGGGACGGCGCCCGGCCAACACGACCCGATACCCATCCTTTAGCAACGCCAATGCCGCAGCTCTTCCAATACCGGTCCCTGCACCGGTCACAACCGCCACCTTTGAACGTGAATTCATGACCTGTCCCAACAATGAATGCCTCAAGACCGACGACGCGATTTGTGCCCTTTGTCCTTGCCCTTCGCACCAACTGCCCTGACAGCCGATGCTGGAGACTTGACTCCGGTCTTTGACTCGCGCACCAGCGGCTCGGAAATCTTGCCGACTGCTCGTTTGGTGGTCCGGTCTGGTTGGTTGCCTCGTTCGACCGGATCACGGTCTACGCGAAGTGATTCTTTGTCTTTCATGGCTCGCGCAACCAATCCTTCGCCTTCATGCAGCAAGAGAAAATCAATCCGGCGGCCATCGAGATCGACTCTGCTCACCTGCACCTTGACTCTCGAACCGATCGCATACCGCAGGCCAGTACGCTCGCCACGCAACTCCTGCCGTGCTTCATCGAAACGATAGTACTCACCGCCCAACTCGGTGATGTGCACGAGTCCCTCCACGTACATGGCATCAAGTGTGACAAATATTCCGAAACTCGTCACCGAACTGACGACACCGGTGTATTCCTCGCCAAGGTGCTCACGCATGTACTTGCACTTGAGCCACGCCTCTACATCCCGGCTGGCCTCATCGGCACGCCGTTCGTTGGCGCTGCAATGCAATCCCGCCGCCAACCAGCCTTGAGTTTCAAGACTCAGCTTCTTCGCCTTTTGTCCCGGTTCGGCCACGCGCGCTGCCAATCCTTTTTCAAGCCGCCGTGTCAACTTGGCGTGGGCTTCGCCAGGAATTGGAAGTTCCGGAAGCTCGTATTTGGTCCGCGCCAGAATGGCTTTGATGACCCGGTGCACCAGCAGATCGGGATAGCGTCGAATCGGGCTTGTGAAATGGGTATAGGCGTCAAACGCCAGCCCAAAGTGACCCTTGTTGACGGGCGTGTAAATCGCCTGTTGCATGGAGCGCAGCAGCATCGAATGAA
>CAIYGK010000217.1 GCA_903925725.1 uncultured beta proteobacterium
CGCGGTGTCACCCATCAGCACCCGGTGCTCGATCAGCCAGGATTCCTTGCCCACACCAAATGCCCAGACCGATGCTTCGATCCGGTCCTTTTGCACATCGGCGGCACCGACAAGCAGCAGACCGCCAGATGGGACGGTACCAATCCTGTAATCCTCACGGCGCTCCAGCAGGCGCTGCCAGTCCGGCGCTTCGCCCTCTTCAACCCAGGTTTCACCGAGTTCGGTGTTCTTGAAGGTCTTGATGGCGGCGGCCGATCCGGACTCCTTGCTCACTGCACTCTCCCAGGCCGCAGCAATATCACGCCAACTGCGCCAGCCAACCGGGCTGTATAGGCTTGAGAGGTGAAAGCCTGTGGTCTTGATACCGGCATCCGGCATCATGGGACGCCACTGGCCCTGCTCCAGCATCCAGGTCTTGTGATGCTCGACGATTGCCGTATCGCAAGATTCACAAACATAGGCCGCGGTCTCTGGCTGACCTTTGTCCCAGCGCAGTTGCTCGAAGCGCAGCCACTGCCGGTGTGCACAGTGCGGGCACGGCACGAAGTAGCGGCACTGGTTCGACGCCTCGTACTCGCGCTCAATGGCACTGACACCCGAGATGGTCGGGGTCGAGACGATGAATATCTTCCTGCGCGAGAAGGTTCGGGTACGCGCTTCGGCCAGTGAAATCGCGTCGCCTTCGCCTTCAACGTCCAATGGATAACCATCGACCTCGTCCAAAAACAGGTAGCGCACCGGCATTGATCGCAGGCCCACCGCGCTGTTGGCACCGGTCATCACCAGCACGCCACCCCTGAACTCCTTGGCCAGGATGGTGTTGCCAGAGTCGCGCGAGCGTGCCGGTGCGATCAGGGCCGAGAGTGCTTCTGACTCCTCGATCAGCGGATCGATCCGCTGCTTGGAATTGCGCTTAGCCATATCGACCGTTGGCCACACGGCCATCATGGGGCCGGGCGCGTGGTGAATCACGTAGCCTATCCAGCAGCTCCCACATTCGGTCGCACCCACCTGAGCGGCCTTCATGAACACCACCCGCTCCACCGCTGAGGTGGGCGACAAGCAGTCCATGATGTCTTTCAAATACGGCGTGCGACTGGTGCGCCAGCGACCCGGTTCAGCCGAGGCTTTGCTCGACAGCATCCGATGACGGTCCGACCACTCGGAGACACTCAGCAGCGGATCCGGAGTCAGACCTTCGCGCCAGGCTCGGTCGATTTCTTCAGCACCTTCGTAATCTTCCATGTTCTGTGCTTGTCTCAATCCACCCGTGGTCGAAGGTCGCCGAGTTCCTGCAAGTGTTCGCGTACCGCACTCTCCAGCGATACGTGCATGGTGTGCGCATCAATTTCCAACTTGGCCGCCATCTGGGCGGAGACCCGTGCCGGCCAATTCAGCCAGGCATCACGTTCGGATCTGGCCAGCTTGAAGACATGGGCGATGGCCTGCGGCCGGTCAACCAGTTCTCCCTTGAGCCGTGCCAGACGCACCTTGTTGGTCTGCGCTTTGACGACCTCGTTGACGGTACGTGCCTGCAGCAGTGATGTGCCGCCAGAGCCGCCAACATTAGCGGAGCCAGTTGCACCCATGCCGCCGGTCGCACCGGACGCACCGTTCGTTGCAGCACTGTTTCTTACAGGGCCATCAATCTCCGGAACCTTGACCTTGACAACCGGCCGCTGGGTGCCGGTCTTGGGCGCGCTGGTATTGCGCTCCCACTGGGCATCGGCCTGATCGGCATCAATCGTTCCGTCAGTTTCTGGCGTGACGCGACCGCTGCGAATGGCCTTGTGCACGGCGGTGTCGGTGACCCCGCGGTGACGGGCATAGGCACGTATCGAGATTCCCATCGGCTTCTTTTTTCATGTGTTGGTCTTCTTGCAGATAAAGCTTGGCTTCCATTCAAAACAGCGCGTTCATGCGTTTGTCATCAACAACCATCAAAGGAAACGCAAATGAGTCAGAACCAGATCCAAACCATCCTCACCCTGATCGCGCACAAGCACCTCGGCATCGAGACCCTGGAAACACGCAACTCAGATCGACTGGACTTCTACGACTGTGCGGTCTGGTGCATCCGGGACGCACTGGAAGCAGCCTTCAAGGCCGGCGTCGAACTCGGCGCATCGATGCCCAAAGCGACCGAGTCGGAAATTGGCAACACCTGATCAATAGAACTTCAAGTCAAGCAAAAAGTGCTTGGCTTTAACAGCGAACAGCGCGTTCATCACATCCCCTCAATCAACTATCCAAGGAAACGAATCATGGGTACCACCCAACTCACCAGAACCCAAGCCCAAGTCCTGCAGCACGCGCTGGACCACAACAGCGGACGCATTGACTGGTTCCCCGACAGCGTCAAGGGCGGCGCACGCAAGAAGGTACTCGACGGACTCTTTAACCGCGCACTGATCACCAGCAACGGGACCGACTGGTTCGTTGCCGCCGAGGGCTATGACGCCCTTGGCTGCGACAGGCCCGTTGCTCGCATCAACGCCCCGGACCCCGAACTGGAGGCCAGCGTGTCGCAGGCCGAGGCCACGTGGGCGCAAGACGCTGTTGCCAGCAAGTCAGCGCCAGCAGATCCGCCATTACACAGGGTTCCCCGCACCCGAGCCGACAGCAAGCAGGCCATGGTGATTGCCATGCTCACGCGCGCCGAGGGCGCCACCATCAAACAGATCTGCGCCGCGACCGATTGGCAGGCGCACACCGTGCGAGGGACATTGGCCGGGGCCTTCAAAAAGAAGCTCGGCCTCACCATCACGTCCACCAAGGACGCCGGTGCAGAACGCATCTACCGCATTACCAACTGAGAGGGGCAGCAGCCATGAACCTCATCACGATTCTTCGGTCGCTACGCGAACAACCCCGGCCTCTGACGGTTGAGGAAGACCTTTATCTGCAGCACTTGAATGAAGATGTGCAAAAGGCTCAGACCGACGGCCAGCGTTGGCGAATTCTTGAGCAGGCGGGTTTGCGCGAAGGCCACGATTTCAACTTCGACGATGACCTTGTGATGGTCTTGAACAAGCTCCACCGGGCCACCATGAATTGAAATTCCCGGCATCAAATATTTTGGTTCTTCATCGATTTCACTGTGAATTTTTGCTCGCTGCGGGAAAATCCAGTTTTTCAAAATTATCAAGAGCAGTATGAAAGACACCGCGCTGTATGAGCAGCTTCTTGGATTGAAGTCCCCCTGGTCGGTCAAGAAAG
>CAIYGK010000218.1 GCA_903925725.1 uncultured beta proteobacterium
GACATGAAAAGTCAATTCCCTGGACGAACATTTCCCATGCATAGAGGCACCGGAAATGCAATTTTGAACTCGACATTCGCAGGCCGCGCGAATAACGTCTGGGCGACTCCTCGGGCTGAGGGTTTCAACGGCTTCGCACGCGTTCCAAGCAAGATTACGGCAGAGAATGCTGACTCGTGGATCATTCCCGCGATGCCTGCTTGGTCGCCTGCGCAACACCTTGCACAACTAGCCCAAAGGAGCGCGAGTCTGATGTATTAGAGGGCTAAATGGGCAAGACGTGTCTAAGGGTTGGATGCAAGAAACCCGCTGTTTACGCGCCTAAATTGACAGTTCCCATGGCCGGCATCGTCAGCGACAAAGACCAACCCTTCATCGCTTTGTTATCAGATCTATTTCTCTGCGAAACGCACATCAAACAAGTGCGTCCAGAACAATTTCCCAACCTTAAAGACCTCTTCCAGAAAAAGCTCGGCGGTACTGCCGTCGATTGGACACGCGCGGAGTTTGAAGGCGTGCGTTTGGATTCTGAAGAATACAAAGCACTTGACACCGCTGTTACACACAAAGCGCCAAACGGGGTTGAAAAATGATCGAGGTTCGTGGACAAACGAAAGAAGGCTCTGAAATTTCGGCACTTCATACAGATTCCACAGCACGCGCTTTGCATTTCTCCAAAGTTATGTTCGACAATGGCCATTACACCAATGTGTTCGTGGTGATTGGCGGCACCCAACTCACTCACCAAGAATTTGTCAATCGTTTAGAGGGCATCGCAAATGGAAATGATCAAAGTCTATATCGCCAGTAAGATTCGTCATGCGGAAATGTTGAGAGCGCTTCGGCATCATGTCGATGCGGATGGGATTCACTTCAACGGGCGATGGGTTGAAACCTGCAATCTCACATTCAACAGCACAAAGCCTGTTTCGCATTGGCAGCGGGAAAACTTCGATGACATCGAGCGGGCTCATGTTGTCTTTTGCTACGCTGAAACCGGAGAGCATCTCAAAGGTGGCTTGGTTGAAATCGGCGTTGCGATCCGCGCTGGGAAGCCAGTTTATCTTATCGGTCAAACAGTTCCTGCTGCGGACAACGAGGCCGGAACCAAAACAATTTATCACGCAGATTACGAACCTTGGAGCCGCTGCAATCCCGAACAGATCAAGCGCGCCAGAGACTTCGGCGAAGGCATGCGAATGGTAAAGCAGCTTTTCAAAGCCGCAGATGATCGTATGGCATGCTGATACGGTGATGTGTTAGGGTCACTTCATGGCCGCTCCCATCCTTACCCCTTCTGTCATCCCCACAGGCGGCGCGATCGCGCTGGGGATCTCTGGTGCGGTTTCAGGTGTCGCAACCCTCACTCGCACCGCTTCAGGCATCGGTGTGGCTTCTGGGATCTATGCCGGCCCGGTATGCTCGTTTTATCTCGATCTCGGCGATGGCCTGCCACAGCCGCTCGATCCCAATACCAACTACCAATACGCCTATACCGATAACACAGGCACTGCGGTAACTGATTGGATTCAACCTTCTGTAAGC
>CAIYGK010000219.1 GCA_903925725.1 uncultured beta proteobacterium
CTTGTCAAGCTGATGGCATGCCGCTCGGCTGAGTGGGTTACTCGCGAAGCACTGCAAATCCACGGCGGCATGGGCTACGCCGAAGAGATGCCAGTGAGCCGCTACTTCGTCGACGCACGCGTGCTCTCGATATTCGAGGGTGCAGAAGAGACCCTGGCGCTCAAGGTCATCGCGCGCAGCCTGCTCGAGAACGCACTGCAGACCCATGCAAGCTCAATCGACAGGACATAGACATGTCCCAAGACAACATCCTTTCCGGCCTGCGCGTCGTCGAAGCCGCAGCCTTTGTTGCCGCCCCGTTGGGCGGCATGACGCTCGCCCAATTGGGTGCCGATGTGATCCGGATCGATGCACTCGGTGGCGGGCTGGATTACCGGCGCTGGCCGGTGACGCCAGACAACGTTAGCCTGTTCTGGTGTGGACTCAACAAGTCCAAGCGATCGGTCGCACTGGATATCGCATCGCCCGAGGGTCGCGAACTGGCGATGGCTTTGATCTGCGCTCCGGGCGACGATGCCGGCATGCTGCTGACCAACTTTCCACCACGAGGCTGGCTTTCATTCGAGAAACTGCGCGAGCAGCGCAGTGATCTGATCCAGCTAACCGTTCAAGGTGATCGCCATGGCGGCTCTGCGGTCGATTACACAGTGAACTCTCGGGTCGGTCTGCCGTTCCTTACGGGTCGGGAGGACGGCGAAGAGATGGTCAACCACGTGCTGCCTGCCTGGGACCTGATAACCGGACAGATGGCTGCCGTGGGCCTGCTTGCCGCTGAGCGTCACCGTCGCCGCAGGGGCGAGGGTCAGCATGTCCGGCTGGCGCTGGAAGACGTCGCGCTGGCAGTGATGGGGCATCTTGGCTTCATCGCCGAAGCACAACTCGGCCAGCAGCGCGGACGTTATGGCAATTACCTGTTCGGCGCCTTCGGACGCGATTTTGTGTCTGCCGATGGTGAACGCATCATGCTGGTTGGACTGACAGGCAAGCAATGGCGCTCGCTTTGCGACGCGATGGACCTGCATGCACAGATGGCGCAACTGGGTCAGCGCCTTAGCCTTGACCTGGGCCTGGAAGGAAACCGCTTTCGCGCCCGCCACGAGGTTGCGGCGGCAGTCCAACAGTGGGTCGGCAGTAAGGCCATGGCGCTGATAGCGACCACACTGGACCGACACGGCGTCTGCTGGGGCCGCTACCAATCGGTTGACCAACTGGTGCACAAGGATCCGTCGTGCTCGCCAGCCAACCCGATGTTCAGCACGGTTGAACAGCCCGGCGTCGGCCCATGCCTCGCACCCGCTATCCCGTTAGACTTCTCGGCCGTAGCCCGCATGCCCGCCGGCGCAGCTCCCCTGCTGGGTGAACACACAGAGCAGGTGCTTCAGGAACTGCTGGGGATGGACTCGGCCGAGTTCGGACGCCTGCACGACAAAGGTGTCGTAGGCAGCACCAACCGCGCCTAGGCCGATGGTCATGGGAACAATGTCGAGCTCATGCCCTTGGCGACCAAGGCCGTCGCTTGCACCGAAGCGCTTCTTGCCGCTTTTCAGTTGCAGCTTGCCGCGTGTCGCAGTAGAGACATGACCGTGCGCCAGTCCCTGCCCATTGCGTCGTTGATTGCTCGCATATTCACTTTCAGATTTCTGGAAATCATGGGATCCCTCTCTCCGCTGTAGGCACTTCAAATTTTTAACCCCGGGGTTTGGTCGTCAGCTTTGAGGCAGTGAATCTGA
>CAIYGK010000220.1 GCA_903925725.1 uncultured beta proteobacterium
AATTGGAGTCTGATAATCATCTAGCCCAGGAGTCGATCTCCGAGGCCCAAAGTCGTATCGTCGTGATTGCGAAATCAACCGAACGGCTTTTAACAAAGGAGATCGACATGGAACTTTACGCTGGAATTGACTTGCATTCAAACAATAGTGTTGTGCTGGTGCTCGACGAGAATGACAGAGCAGTCTATCAAAAGCGCCTACCGAACACGCTGGACAAGATTGTCCAAGCTCTGCAAAGCTGTGGCACGCCGATCAAAGGGGTGGCGGTGGAGTCGACCTTCAACTGGTATTGGCTGGTCGATGGCTTGCAGGCTGCTGGTTTTGTCGTGCACTTGGTGAACACCGCAGCGGTTAAACAATATGACGGCTTGAAGCGTAGCGGGGACTTTGAGGATGCGCGCCACCTGGCACACCTGCTGCGCCTGGGCATCCTTCCCACCGGCTACATCTACCCACGCCAGGAGCGCGCATTACGCGATCTGCTGCGCAAACGCTCCCAGATGGTGCGCACCCGCACCACGCAAATCCTGAGCATGCAAAACCTGCTCGCCCGCAACCTGGGTGCTCGCAGCAGTTCCAATCAACTCAAAAAATGGGACAACGAGGTAATAGATGCACTGGATTTTCTGCCTGAGCAAAAGCTAGCCATCAAAGCCAACTTGGCTGTCATGACATGTGCGCACCGCGAGGTTGACGCGCTTGAGCGAGAGATTGTCAACAGAGCCAAGTTACGCGCGGACTATCAGCAACTGCTCACAGTCAGCGGCGTCGGCAAGGTGTTGGCGCTGACCATCGCGTTGGAAGTGGGCGATATCAAGCGCTTTGACGGTGCGGGCAACTTTGCCTCTTACGCGCGCATGGTTGACAGCCGACGCGAGTCCAATGGCAAGACCAAGGGCGTTGGCAACACCAAATGCGGCAACAAGTACCTTGCCTGGGCCTTCATTGAGGCGGCGCACTTTGCCGTGCGCTACGACGAAGCAATCAAACGCTTTTACCAAAGGAAATCCGCCAAAACGCTGGCTGTGGTGGCTATCAAGGCGGTAGCGCACAAGCTCGCTCGCGCCTGTTTCCACGTGATGCACGACGGCGTGCCATTTGATGTCAAGCGCGCTTTTGGATGAGAAGCCAATGAACAAATCAAAACGAAAGGACTGATGATTTACGGGGCGCTGAGTGCAGTGCTGAATTGGGGTCTGGAAAAACCATCGAATCTGATTGCACGCACTCAGCGGCCCCACCCAAATTCTTTTTCAAGTCAGTGATTTCACTTGTGCCCACGGCGTCAGCCATCAAGGGGCTGGACAAGCCAACGCTTGAGCCATCGATCTGTGCAAGCCGGCAACGGCTCGCGACTATTGGAGGCGCTGGGGAACAGAGGGTTTTCTGGGGCTGTGAACACAGCCAGGGGCCGGTTTGTCAAACCAAGCCTTGATCCTGATGGGTGACTGGTGCGCAGTGACGCAACCAGACTTTGAGAACCAAAGTGTGCAATGCGAACAGTGGTCTTGAAATGGAGTTTGAAAACAACAGTATGCGGGGACGAACGCAGTATTTTGTTCGTCCCTATTGATAAAGCAACTTCTTTTCTGTAAATTTCCGGAATCTGGTTTTTGGCTGTTGTGAATACGTGGCGTCAGGGTTTCATGGTCAGGTAGATTTTTGCAGTCATCCACTCCTCATCTTGTTCGGCCAGGATGGCGCTGACCAGGCGCAGGCAACTGGCGGCGTTGGGGAACAAAGTAGCCACGCGCGTTCGACGTTTGATCTCTTTGTTCAGCCGCTCCAGGCCGTTGGTCGTACGCATTCGCACGCGGTGTTCTGGCGGCAAGCCAAACACCGTAAAGCCCTCGACCAAATTCGTCTCGGCCCAGGCCGCCAGCTTGGGATGCTCACTGCGCCAGCCCTGCATCGCCAGTGCGAGTAACCGAGTCGCCTCGTTGGCGTCTGGAGCATTGAAGATGGATCGTATGGTGCGTGCCACCGGCACTCGCTGGTCGAGCTTGGAGACGTAGCTTTGTGCGTTGTGCTGCAGGTGAAACTGGCAGCGCTGCCAAGGCACGCCCGCCAACATCGCTTTGCGCGCAGCCTTGAGTCCGGCGTGGTCGTCGCTGGCAATGAACTTGACCCCGCGCAGACCCCGTTGAATCAAACTGTCCAGAAACGCCCGCCAGTGAACCTCAGCCTCGGACAGCGCAACCGACACGCCCAGCACTCGCCGGTGGCCGCTGGCCGTGACGCCTACTGCGACCAGCACGGCGCAGTCCACCACTTGACCTGCCTCTCGTACGCGCTCGTAGCGGGCATCGAGCAGCAGGTAGGGTGTTTCCTCCAGCGGACGATTGCGCCAGGCCTCAAGACCCTCATCGAGTTTGTGTGCGCAGCGGCTGATCTGGGTCGATGAGATGTTGACTTCGGGG
>CAIYGK010000221.1 GCA_903925725.1 uncultured beta proteobacterium
CATCCACTGGCGACCAAGGCGGCTTTGACGATGCTGGAGCAGGGCGGCAGCCCAATCGACGCGGCCATCGCGGCCCAGATGGTTCTGGGTCTGGTCGAGCCTCAATCTTCCGGCATAGGCGGCGGCTCCCTCATCATGCATTGGGATGCAGCCAGCGCCAAACTCACGAGCTATGACGGACTGGCCGCCGCACCGGCCAGGGTCACAGCCGCTCTCAACATCGACGTCGATGGTACTTTGTTGAAGAACGAAGACATGCAGCGCGGCGGACGCACGGTTGGAGTTCCGGGAACGCTGGCAGTGCTGAAACAGGTTCACGAGCGCTACGGCAAGTTGCCCTGGGCCAGGCTTTTTGCGCCTGCCATCGAACTGGCTGAAGGGGGCTTTCCCATGCCTGCCTATATGCATGCGATCCTGTCATCCCCCAGCGCTGCGACGGACCATCCGGACATGGTGCCCTTGTACTTTGGCTCCGATGGCCGGGTGCTGCCGATCGGTGCCAAACTGACCAATCCGGTTTATGCCTTGATGCTGCGTCGCGTTGCAGATCACGGTCCGGCTGCCTTGTGGCAGTACGACGCGGGTCGTGCATTGGTGGCTTCAGCGCAGCGCGGATTTCGTCCGACGCTGATGACCGAGGCCGATCTGGCGGCCTACCGCAGCGAGCCGCGTGACCCTCTGTGCGCGCCCTTCCTGACCTACTCGGTCTGTGTCATGGGGCCGTCCTCCTTTGGTGGCGTGATGGTGCTGCAGATCCTGCAGATGCTTGAAGCGCGCCCACCATCGGGCAAGGAGGGACCGCGCTTCAGCTTTGATGATCCGGAGTTTGTCCACTTCTACGCCGAGGCGGGCCGACTGGCGCAGGCCGATCGCCAGCAATACATTGGCGACCCCGGCTTTGTGCGTGTGCCGACCGCGGCCTTGCTGGCGCCCGCCTACGTGCAGCAGCGTGCCCAGCTGATCAATCCGGCACAAATGACCAAAGAAGTGACTGCCGGCGTCGTGAACGTCACGACGGCCGCTCCGGAGTTGATGGCAGCGCCGCCTTCCAGCGCAGCGGACGCCACCAGCCAACTCGCCATCGTCGACGCTGCCGGCAACGCGCTGAGCATGACGACCACGACCAACCTCAATTTCGGCTCGCGTTTGATGGTGAACGGCTTCGTGCTGAACAATGCGCTGACCAATTTTTCTGCAGCGCCGCGTGCAGGTCAGGCAGCGCCGAACCGCATGCAGGGCGGCAAGCGGCCGGTGACCTCGATGGCACCCACCATCGTCTTTGACCACAGCGGCAAGCCGGTGGTGGTCGGTGGATCGGCTGGCGGCGGACAGATAGTTGACTACATCAGTAGCAGTCTGGTTGAGATGCTGGCCAATCACCTTGGTCCGGCCGAGGCACTGGCGCGCGGTCATGTCTCGACCGCAGTGCGCGGCAAACTGCAACTGGAAAAGGGGAGCAGCGCCGCGCGGCAGGCGACGGCTTTGGCCGCCAAGGGGCACGACGTCGAGATCGTCCCCATGACCAGCGGTCTGGGATTCCTCGTGCGTCGTGATGCGGGCTGGATCGGTGCTGCCGATCCGAGGCGCGACGGAGTGGCGCTCGGGTGGTAGCCCGGCTGCTGTTAAGCGCAACTTAAGGATGGGACGGGTATCATCCGCTTATGCTTGAGCAAAGAATTGAACAACACTTTATCGACAGCGCCGACCTGAAGTATCAGTCTGCCCAGGTGCTGAGCAAGCCCATTGCAGCTGCTGTGCAGGCGATGCTCAGTTGTGTGACCAGCGGCAACAAGGTACTGGCTTGCGGCAATGGCGGATCGGCCGCCGATGCGCAGCATTTTTCGGCTGAATTTGTGGGTCGGTATGAACGCGAGCGTCCGGAGCTGGCGGCCATTGCCTTGACCACCGACAGCTCCATCATCACGGCGATTGCCAACGACTACGACTTCAGTGTCATTTTCTCGCGCCAGGTGCGAGCCTTGGGGCAGCCGGGTGACGTGCTGCTGGCAATTTCCACCAGTGGCAATTCAGGCAACGTGCTGGCAGCCATCGAGGCGGCGCACGAACGCGAGATGGTGGTCGTTGGTTTGAGCGGGCGTGGCGGCGGCAAAATGAACCATGCCCTGCGTGACACTGATGTGCACATCTGCGTACCGCATGAGCGCACAGCGCGCATTCAGGAAGTTCATATTCTGGCTCTGCACTGCATCTGCGATGCGGTGGACGCCCAGTTACTCGGAGATCAGGAAGGTCAACCATGAAAACTGCAAACAAAAAGCTGCTGAGCTCAATCCTGCTGGGCGCCTGCCTGGGCGCGACACTGAGCGCATGTGCTCCCATCATGCTGGGCGGTGCCGTGATGGGCACATTGATGGCAACCGATCGCCGCACCTCTGGCACGCAGGTGGAAGATGAAGGCATTGAGCTCAAGGCGGGCAGCCGCATTCGGGAGAGCCTGGGTGAGCGCGGCCACATCAACGTGACCAGTTACAACCGGCAGGTCCTTCTGACCGGCGAAGTGCCCAGCGCGGCGGACAAACAGCAGGTGGAGCAGATTCTGTCCAAAGTCGAGAACGTGCGCAGCGTGGTCAATGAAATTGACGTTATGGAAATCAGCACGCTGTCTCAGCGCACATCCGACCTCGTGTTGGCTGGCAAGATCAAGGCCAGCATGGTCGATGCGCAGGACCTGTTTGCGAATGCCTTCAAGGTCGTGACCGAACGCGGCACTGTCTATTTGATGGGCCGGGTCACCCAGCGTGAAGCGAACCGCGCGACCGATCTGGCGCGCGGTATTGACGGTGTGAAGAAAGTGGTGCGGGTGGTCGAACTCATCAGTGAAGAAGAGCTGCAGCGTCTGCAGCCCCAACCAGCGCCAGCCGAAGTCAAGAAATAGGCGCTATTTCAGCCGCTTGATCAGGCTCGAAGTGTCCCAGCGCCTGCCGCCCATGTGCTGCACATCGGCGTAAAACTGGTCTACCAGCGCCGTCACGGGTAGCCGTGCGCCGTTGCGCTTGGCTTCATCGAGCACCAGGCCAAGGTCTTTGCGCATCCAGTCCACAGCAAAGCCAAAGTCAAATTTGTCGGCAACCATGGTCTTGCCCCGGTTGTCGAGTTGCCAACTCTGTGCGGCGCCTTTCCCGATCACGTCAAGCACCTGCGGCATGTCCAGACCCGCCAACTGGCCAAAGGCAATCGCTTCGCTCAGGCCCTGCACCAAGCCGGCAATACAGATCTGATTCACCATCTTCGCCAACTGCCCCGCGCCACTGGGCCCGAGCAGCGTGAAGGCTCTGGAAAATGCCATGGCCACCGGTTCTGCCCGCTCGAATGCGGCAGTGTCGCCGCCGCACATCACAGTCAGCAGGCCGTTTTGCGCACCCGCCTGGCCGCCCGAGACCGGCGCATCGATGAAGGCCAGACCGAGCTTGCTCGCGGCGTCGGACAGTTCGCGTGCCACGCTGGCTGAGGCAGTCGTGTGATCAACAAAGACCGAGCCCGGCTTCATGCCGGCAAAAGCGCCATCGGCGCCGAGCGTCACGCTACGCAGATCGTCATCATTGCCAACACAGCAAAAAACAAGGTCGGCCTGCTGTGCCGCGAGCTTCGGCGTGGGCGCCTGACGCAGCACTTGTTGTCCGCCCTGGGGGGCGGTAAATTCAGCGCACCAGGAACCGGCTTTGGCAGCGCTGCGGTTATAGACAGCGACATGGTGGCCGGCGCGCGCCAGATGCCCGGCCATCGGGTACCCCATGACACCGAGACCCAGAAAGGCGACTTGGCGTGCGGGCGTGGCCTGATACGTTTTGACGTTGATGTTGTTCATACGATGGCAAAGTTCTCGGTTCCGCTGGACAGGTCCTGCGTCTTGCTGTGCTGGCTGTTGAGTTTGATCTGCAGGCGCAGGTCGTTGAGTGAATCTGCGTTGCGCAGGGCGTCTTCGTAGGTGATCAGCTTGGTCTCATAGGCGTCGAACAGGGCTTGGTCAAAAGTCTGCATACCCAGATTGCGACTCTTCTTCATGATCTCCTTGATCTCCGAGACATCACCCTTGAAGATCAGGTCGGAAATCAGGGGCGAGTTGAGCATGATTTCGACCGCCGCAATCCGGCCCCGACCGTCCTGGCGTGGAATCAGGCGTTGCGAAATCATGGCCTTGAGATTGAGCGACAGGTCCATCAGCAACTGGGCGCGTCGCTCTTCGGGAAAGAAGTTGATGATGCGATCCAGCGCCTGATTGGCGCTGTTGGCATGCAGCGTGGCCATGCACAGGTGGCCCGTCTCGGCAAAAGACACCGCGTGTTCCATCGTTTCACGATCCCGGATTTCTCCCATCAGGATGACATCGGGCGCCTGGCGCAGGGTGTTCTTCAGGGCCGCACCCCAGCTGTCGGTGTCGATGCCGACTTCGCGCTGGGTGACGACGCAGTTCTTGTGGGGATGAACAAACTCGATCGGGTCCTCAATCGTGATGATGTGGCCAAAAGAGTTTTCGTTGCGCCAGTCCACCATGGCGGCCAGCGTGGTCGATTTACCCGATCCGGTGGCACCGACCAGAATGCACAAACCGCGCTTCGCGCCGGCTACCTCCTTGAGTATCTGCGGCACGCCCAAGCCATCGATGGTGGGCACGGTCAGGGGAATGACGCGCAGCACCATGCCGACCTTGCCTTGCTGTATGAAGGAGTTGACGCGAAAGCGGCCTATGCCCGGCGGCGAGATGGCAAAGTTGCATTCCTTGGTGCGTTCAAACTCGGCCACCTGCTTGTCATTCATGACCGATCGCGCCAGCGCCATGGTGTGCGCCGCGTTGAGGGGTTGCGGCGAGACCTTGGTGACCTTGCCGTCCACTTTCATGGCAGGTGGAAATTCTGCCGTGATGAACAAGTCGCTGCCGCCGCGACTGACCATCAGCTTGAGCAGGTCGTTAACAAATTTGGTGGCTTGATCGCGTTCCATGGCGTGCGGTGCTCCCCAGGGTCATTTCTTTTCGCCGAGGCGGGCGCTTACCACGCGCAGCCGCATCGACAGTTTGCGCGCCAGCACCGTGACGAGGCTGGCCGTCAGGGCCGGATCGGCTGACAGCATCTGATCCATGGCGTCCGCACTCAAGACAGCAATTTCACAGTCAGTCAGCGTGGTGCAGACAGAAAAGCGCACACCACCGTCAAGCAGGGACATTTCACCCAACATGTCGCCGGGTACAGCCTCGGTCAGGTGCAAGCGCTCGCCCCAAGGCTGCAGGCGGTCCACGGCGACACTGCCTTTGAGCAGTACCACCATGAAGTTGCCTTGCTCATCCTGGCGTATCAGTTCCCGTCCGGCAGCGACCGTGGCGTAATCGATATAAGGCTCCATGCGGCTGACGGCATCCAGGTCAAGGCGGGACATGAGCTTGTCTTTGGCCCACAGTGCCTGTAACTGCCGCGTTCCGCGTTCCGCAGGCAGGCGCGTAGCTCCGACCTCAACCGCTCGTGCCTCCCACGGCACCAGCATACCGGCTTCGCCACCGCCGAGGAATGTGGTGGCAAACAGTTTGGAGTCGAGATGGCCTTCAACCGGATCGGGTTGGGCTTTTTGCTGGAGGAGTCCGAGGATTCCCTTCATGGTGTGCTCCGTAGGGTGTCAGTGATGAAAGAGCCTCGATCAACCGGGGAAGTTCTCGGGGATCTTGGCTTTGGAGCGCGCCTCGGATGGGCTGATGACGTTACGCTTGACCAGATCGGTGAGATTTTGATCCAGTGTCTGCATTCCCACGCTGTTGCCGGTCTGGATCGACGAATACATCTGTGCCACCTTGGCCTCGCGAATCAGGTTGCGGATGGCACTGGTGCCGAGCATGATCTCGTGCGCCGCCACGCGGCTCTGGCCGTCCTTGGTCTTGCACAGGGTTTGTGAAATCACCGCCTGCAACGACTCCGACAACATGGCGCGGATCATTTCCTTTTCTTCGCCCGGAAACACGTCAATGATCCGGTCAATCGTCTTGGCCGCACTGGACGTGTGCTGCGTGCCAAAGACCAGATGCCCGGTTTCTGCCGCTGTCATGGCCAGCCGGTTGGTCTCTAGGTCGCGCATTTCGCCCACCAGAATGGCGTCCGGATCTTCGCGCAGCGCTGAACGCAATGCGGCCGCGAAACTTAGCGTGTGGGGTCCGACCTCGCGCTGGTTGACCAGGCATTTCTTCGACTCGTGAACAAACTCGATCGGGTCTTCCACCGTCAGGATGTGGCCAAACTCGGTCTCGTTGAGGTAGTTCACCATGGCCGCCAGCGTCGTGGATTTGCCCGAGCCCGTGGGGCCGGTGACCAGCACCATGCCGCGTGGTTTGAGCGCCAGATCGGAAAAAATCTTGGGTGCGTTCAACTGCTCCAGCGTCAGTATCTTGCTCGGAATCGTGCGAAAGACGGCGCCAGCGCCACGCTGTTGATTGAAGGCGTTGACCCGGAAGCGCGCCAGCCCTTCGATTTCGAAAGAAAAGTCAATCTCCAGGAATTCCTCGTAATGTTTGCGCTGCGTATCGTTCATGATGTCATACACCATGGCGTGAACCTGCTTGTGGTCCAGCGCCTCGACGTTGATGCGCCGCACATCACCGTGCACGCGGATCATCGGCGGCAGGCCTGCCGAGAGATGCAGATCGGAGGCCTTGTTCTTGACGCTGAAGGCAAGTAGTTGGGTAATGTCCACGGAGTGCTCTCGTCCTTTGTTACGCTTGGGCCAATTATGACCACGATTGAGAAAAATTTACAAACCGTTCAGAGCCGCCTGGCTGCCGCCTGTCAGGCCGCTGGGCGCAATCGCAGCGAAGTCTGCCTGCTGGCGGTTTCCAAGACCTTTGACGCTGGCGCGGTGGCGCAGGCCCATGCAGCCGGCCAGACCGAGTTTGGTGAGAACTACATCCAGGAAGCCGTGCAAAAAATTGTGGCGCTGCACCACCTGGACCTGCAGTGGCATTGCATCGGCCCCATCCAGAGCAACAAGACCCGGCTCGTGGCCGAACATTTTGACTGGGTGCAAACAGTGGACAGGCTGAAAATTGCAGAGCGCCTGAGCGAACAGCGCCCTGCCCATTTGCCACCGCTGCAGGTCTGCATTCAGGTCAATGCCGATGGTGGCGCCACCAAGTCGGGCGTGCTGCCGCAGGACGCGCTGGCATTGGCACAGCAAGTGGCAGCACTGCCGAAGCTGCACCTGCGCGGCATCATGAGCATCCCGGAACCGGCACCGGACTTTGCCGCTGCCTGCGCTGTCTTTGCCAGCATCAAGGCGGTATTTGACGACTTGAAGGCAACTGGGCTGGCGCTCGATACCCTTTCGATGGGCATGAGTGCCGATCTGGAAGCCGCCATCCACTCTGGCAGCACCATGGTGCGCGTCGGGACGGCTATTTTTGGGGGGCGCGTGAAGGCGGATTGAGTCGAGTCATGCAGCCATGCCCTCCAGCCGGGTTGCCGCTTCCTGCAAGCCAGCAAAGATGCTGTCTGCCACATGCGCCGGAAATTGCGCCGGCAGTTTGGAGCCAACCGTTGCAATGACGGTGGGCGTCATCCGCACTATTTCTGCAATGAGGGCGTCTGCCGATTGGGCAACACCATTGCGTCGCGCCACTTCGTTCCAGTGGCGGCGCAGCACATCGCGCATCTTCCAGTGCGGATTCTTTCCGCGTACAGCCATCGCCAACCTGATTTTGTGGGGGTTGATCTGATTGCGGCCGGTGCCCAGCATCGGGTAAGCCGACAACACGTCATACAGCGGCGTCATCGTAAACGCACCGCGTGCGCCGATGTGGATGCTGAAGTTCTTGGCGTGGCCGTCGGGCGCGCACAACAGCCAGAACAGCAGTTGTGCCCGAAAGAAATTTTCACGATCTCTTTCCCGCTGGCCGGATGACGCCAGCAAGGCCAGGATCCGGTCCATCCCCGGCCCGCCATCGGCCTCGTACTTGAGGAGCGGAGAAGTGCCCGTGGCCTGGCACATGTCTTCTTGTGGCAAACGCAACAAGACTTTGTCGCCGGCGGTCCAGCGGCGGTCAAAACGCTCAACGATCAAGGCCCGTGTGCCATCGAAATTGCCAAGTTCGCAGCTGGCTACTGGCAGTTCGTATGCCGCCAGCAACCGGGCACACAGCCATTCGTTTTCAACCGAATCGCGCAGATCGAGTTTCTGGTTACCAACCAGGCCCAGGGGCAGCTTCAGGATGTGTGTGGTGGGCGTTGCACCGGTCGGTCGCAGCCACTGCTGGCCGACACGCAGCAGTGCGGTTTTCTCTTGCGCGCCGGCAAGCGAAATCCGGAACGGTGTAGTGTCATCGGCGTCGCCCGGGCGTGCGCCGGAGCTGATGGCAGCAGCCAGTTCTCTGGCAACACCGGCGTTGTCAAGGGCGACGCCCTCAATGACAAGCGGGTTGCCCGGCTCTTGCCCGGCGGGCACGATCTGCAATGCGCCCACACAGTCCCGGCCGATCTCTGTCAGCAGATCGAACGCTTCGGTGGACCCGGTCTTGAAGCGCTGTGCCAGTCGTTCCAGAATGGGCTGGCTGTCGGGCAGCAAGTTGGAGAAATAATTGCGTACGGCCTCGCCCTGATGTGCCTGATTGCCGGGCTGAAAAGGCAGCGACAGCGACAGGGGACGTCCCTGGGGTGCATCAAACCAGGTCTTGGCGTAGGCCAGTGTGTCACCTGCGACGCGACGCGACCAGACACCCACGTGCTGGCCATTCATCCACAGGTCCAACTGGCGTGTGTGAGGTCGGCGTCCCATGGCTTACCAATCGGCCGGCGTGCGCTGCGTTGCGGTATCACTGGCGGCTTGTTTGTCACGCAGGACCAGTTCTACCCTCAAGGCCGAAAGCATGCGCAGCAGGCGGCTTACGCTGGCCGCCGACGCATTGCGCTCCAGATCGGAGGCGGTTTGCTGGGTGACGCCCAGCGCCCGCGCCAGTTCGGCCTGCGTCATGCCGCGCGCCTGCCGGAAGCTTTTCAGCAAAAGCGAAAGCTGTTGCTCGGTACGGATTGGATAATCGCTCATACAGTCGATGACCTGTTTATTCAGTTTACAAATTATAAACTGTAATTTTTGTTTACAGTAGATAGGCTGTTTTTGTTCTTAAGGCCGACGCCCCGGAGACTTGCCGCTGGCCGCGCCGTGTTTGGCAGCACGAACGTGTGGGTCGGTACTACCGACCCAGGTAAAGCCCTGGGTTACAGCGGGGGATGATTTGGGTAATCTGCTTGCCATGAAAACTTCTGGACGAGCGATGTCAAATGCAATCCGTGAACTGCCTGGATGGGGCGAGATGCCAAGCAAGCCCGGTCTGTACCTATCTCTCAACCATGGACGCGAATGTCCTCAGCAAATTCTGAAGATGCAGGGATTCGCCGGGCCCAAGATTGGCCCCTTAAGCTACATGAAGACGAGGTATGCGCAGCGAGTGACGTTGGCGTTTCAAAATCAACGCGATGCTGCGCGCTACTTCCCAGAGGCGAAAAGGCAAAAGGTTCACTTCCTCGACATACTTGAAGGTACCTTGGTCTTTGGAGACAAGTGCTATGGGGATTGGGACGTTTGCTACATTCCAGCCGAATTCTGCAAGGCACGAACGGGAAGGAAACTCAAAAATCAAAAGCTGGCAATTGAGTAAGTCGTCCGACCTCATTTCTCAGATTGTGCGATCGTCAAGTGTTTGGTGGTGCTTCTACAGTCATCAAGTTGTTGCAGTCATACTCTACCAATGAATACTCCTAAAAGCCTTCAGCGTGTGACCAACTGGACGCGACCACAGACCCTTGCGGCTTTCCACATCTATACCCAATTGCCATTTGGACAACTGCACAGGCACACGCCCAAAATCAAGCAACTGGCAGAGTGGATTGGTCGCACGCCGGGGGCAGTTGCATTGAAGCTCGTTAATCTGGCAAGCTTGGATCCGGCTATCGTTGCACGTGGTTTGCACGGCATGGTTAATGCGTCAGCACTGGATCGGGCTATTTGGAATGAATTGCATAACAGCTGGGATACCGTTGCCTTAGAAGCAGTTGCTGAGTACGAAAAATTGGCGAAGAGCCACGGCGTTGTGGCCGACGAAGACTTGCTGAATGATGCACCGGTATTCGACGTAGGAAACCCATCCGTTTGCCAGAGCGATTCAAGCCGGACCCTGGATTTCTGGAACACCATAACCGTCGGTTTGGTTTTACGACCTAGAGCCCTCTTCGCTTCGATCTGACATATTGGCTGCGCAGTACATCAACATCAAGCCTACGCCACAAGCGATTGTTGAACTCTGACTCAGCAGTTGGCGCGAAGGAAGGAGGCCCCGCCCTGTCCACTGCCCCTCAGCTATAGTGACTCCCGTGCCCACCGAAAAACCGAAATCCGTCAGCCTGATCGGCGTTCCGACCGACGTTGGCGCCGGTACGCTGGGCTCGCGCATGGGGCCAGAAGCCTTGCGGGTCGCAGGTATTGCGCAGGCTATTGCGCGCTTGGGTCTGGATGTGAGGGATTGCGGCAATCTGGCAGGTCCGGCCAACCCCTGGCGGGAGGCCGTCAATGGCTTTCGGCACCTGAGCGAGGTGGTGCAGTGGAATCAGTTGCTGCACGACGCAACCCATGCAGAACTCCAGCAAGGGCGACTGCCCATCATGCTCGGCGGCGACCATAGTCTGGCGATTGGTTCCATCAGCGCGGTGGCGCGCCATTGCCGCGATGTCGGAAAGAAGCTGCGTGTGCTGTGGTTTGATGCGCATGCCGACTTCAATACCGCCACACTGACGCCCAGCGGCAACATCCATGGCATGCCGGTGGCCTGTCTGTTGGGTATTGGCCCGAAGCAGCTGATTGAAATTGGCGGCCAGGTGCCTGCGCTGCGCCCGAAAGAGATTCGCCTGATTGGCATTCGCAGTGTGGACGCTGGTGAAAAACGTCTGGTGCATGACATCGGCATTGAGGTCTTTGACATGCGCTATATCGACGAGATGGGTATGCGCAATGCGATGGAACTGGCGCTGGCAC
>CAIYGK010000222.1 GCA_903925725.1 uncultured beta proteobacterium
ACGACGATGTGATTGATGTGCCCGCTGTGGCGAACAAAGTTCACTCGGGACCAATTCGGATGTGAATCGGCGCATATGTTGTGTAAACGCGGCGACTGATACTTTGATTCAGTCGCCACACCTCTGCCGTCATGGGGGAGCAATTCGCCATGAGTGTTTGCAATTCAGCCGGTGCCCTTGACTTTCAGGTTCCGGTTTGAGAAGACATAGATACCGGTAGGAGCAAGACATGCCAAAAATCCCCGGTGAACCGGTGTAATTTTTGGCGCTTGCTGCCTTCCGCAGAGGAGTGAATACCATGGGAAACAAACTGCTGTCATCAGCCGAATTGCGAAAACGCTTCGATCTCTACCTGACCGACGACGAGCGTGCGGCGTTAGAAATCAAAGCGCGCGCGGCGTGCCTGCCAACGTCCACCTTTTTGCGCCGCGTCGCACTCAAAAAGAAAATCGAGACGCCGCCCACAGAAATCAGCCGCAGCCAGTATGCCGAGCTTGCGCGCGTGGGCTCCAATCTGAACCAGATTGCAGCGGCCATCAACGCGGGCAAGGCCCACGGCATCGATGTCGATGTCATCCATGAATTGGCTACGCAGGTGCGCCTTGTGCGATTGTTGCTGATCGGTGCAACCGGCGATGAACCCGCTCAGAACGGGGGGACATCATGATTTCCAAAATCAAGAAAGGCACGGGCATTGAAGGGCTGATCTCCTACAACATGGATGGCGACGAGCGAGTCATGATTGGCGGCAACATGGCAGGGCGCACGCCGCGCGAGTTGTCCAAGGAGGCCGGACAGTTTCGCAAGTTACGTCCATCACTGGACCGGGCCGTTGCGCACGTCGTGCTTTCCGCAGCACCGGAAGACCCCTATATCGATTCGGAGACGTGGTGTCAGATTGCCGCCATCGTTCTCCAAGACCTTGGCTTGCAGGTGTGCCCACACGTCATTTTTCGGCACACGGACACCGACCACCAGCACATCCACATCGCATGCCTGCGGATTGGTCCCGATGGCAAGACCGTGCGCGACAGCAATGACCGCTACAAGATCGAGCGCAGCCTGGCGCGGATTGAGCAGCAATACGGCCTGCGCCAAGTCAATCTAAAAAAAAGCGCGCGGCCAAGAAGTCCAACGAGCCGAACTCAGAGGCGCCAGCCGTGTCAAGCGACGAGTCCATACCCATCAACCCCAAGGAGAAAGGAATGCAATCCACCGAAACACCAGAATCACCATCCGCTGTGGCAGCGGTCATGCCGGAGCCGCTAAACATTGGCGCAGACCTTGCCGGTCATGCCTATGCGCTGGCGCACGATGCAACCGTCATGACGGCATGGGTCGGCGATAGTCCGAGCGTCCGCAAGCGGCGCGATATCAAACGTTATGTCAAGGAACCGGGCTATGACCAGAAGGTCAAGGCATTGCTTGACCCGGATGTCAGCGAGATTTATCACCATCCGCGCGGTAGCGCCATTTACCTCAAACGCCCGGAGCGAATCCATGACGAGGGTGACCAGCTCACGGCGTATCACATGACCCATGAGCGTGCTGCCAAGGCATTGGTGGCCCTTGCATGTTCGCGCGGCTGGACCAGCATTGTGTTCAATGGCCCCCATGACTTCATCCTGGCCGCTATGCGCGAAGCCGTCGCAAAGGGCATGCCCGTGCACCCCCGCGATCCCGGCCAGCGTCTGATCCTGGAACAGATCATGGGTGAGGGCAGCGGTGCCATGGGAACGGTGGCAATTCCCATGGCGTTTGTGCCGCCTGCCGAGCCACCTTTTCCGCATGACCCTATACCGGAGCCAGCGCCGCCCCAGCCAGCACCCGAAGTGCCCGCTGCGCCGCTTCTGAAAATGGCAAACGACATGGCGACAAAGCTTGCGCTTAGACGCCAGAGCCGACTGTCAACCGACGAGTCGCATGACAACGATCCCATCAACCCCAAGGGACCGAAAGGCCCCTGATCCACCGACCAGAAAGGAGACTTATGAAAAGCGCAACCAACAAATCAACGTCAGCGCCCAAGGCAAAGCGGGAGGCCTATGTCAGCATGGACCGCGATGAACGCGACATCCTGCGCACGCTTGGCCTGCGCGAGCGCGCCTTGTATCCTGAATTGAAATGGCTTGCTTCGTTCAAGACCGGCGCAGTAACGCACTTTGGTAAACGCGTGATCACGTTCCAGTTTCTGGCCGACCTGATCACGGTGCCGACCACACAGGGCCGTGCGGCGGACACGATGAATGCCAAGGAAGCCTGTCGCGTCCTGATGCGGCTGCATGAGGCGGGCCTTGTCAGCGAAATCGATAACCATCCCACCAAGGGTTTAAGTTTTGCCTTGCCGATGTCGCCTATCTGCAAGAAAACCGCACTCAAACTGC
>CAIYGK010000223.1 GCA_903925725.1 uncultured beta proteobacterium
TTCCAGTCCGTAATAGACGTGGATCTCTTTCTCAGCCGCATCGGTGTAGAGGCAAAAGCACGGATTGCGCTTGTTCGGCCCCAAGATCAGTTGCAACGCTTTCGGTTCAGTCATCGTGGCACTACCGCCCAACCTTAGGGCGATGGCGCACGACCACCTTAACCTGAGGGCGGGGCCGCTGAAAGCTCAACCAAACTGGGGGAATTGAGATTTCGCCAGTTTACTGAGGTCTGGGATTCGTTCATGGCTGGATTGTCAGAGAGAGACAAGGCGATTATCAATTACCTGGTCCAAGGTAAACCACTGGCATCACTAGCACGCAGACGCCACTTGAACACCTCGAAGCTGCTGTATCACAAGCGCCGTCTTGCTGATGCCATAGCCAACTTCATGGGCAGCGACATCCTGATCCAAATCCGCCGCAAGCCAAACTGGAAGGACAGCCTCGATGCCTCCCGTGAACGTTTGGCCTGTCGAGAGGAAAGGCGGCACCTCTAAACTGGCAATCAACCCATGTCCTCTCACCGTCTCCTGTGGCTCTCGTTATTGATGACTGCAGGGCGGTGGGAGGGCAGATAACGCAGGGCCGTTAGCTCCCATCCTTAGGGCTCTTCGCGTACTCGAGTGCGTGAAGTCTGATTGAGAAAGTGATTTTGAGGCCTTATTGACGGGCCACATGCGGTTTCTATGCGTCCGCAAATCGGTTACGCTTGAGTGATCGATGTCGCTAAAAGAAATGTTGCCACCTTCCGCGCCAGAAGCGTGTCGCCAACGTCAAGGGCACATTGTGGTGTTCATGCGCATGAACTTATCGTTAACATTCAATACGTGGCTCCGACCAGACCGTCCGAAACACCACAACCTGTAGGGGGCAATTACTACCTGGAAAGGAAAGAGGCCGCCCATCGGGTGGCTCACTTTAAGTGAGCAGGAGGTGGCAACATTTCTCTTAGCGCTATCGGCCAGGGCATCATTACAATAATCGACTAAGAAGATGCAGGTGGTAATAGATTGGCGGTCACTTCATGGTCAGCCTGATCTTTTGATTAGGCTGGTCATGGGGTTCGCTGGCTTTGAAGCAACGAAAGTGACCTTCTTTTAGCCGTGTGGCGTGATAGGTCTCGCATGGACCAGTTGCGCATGCGCTTATTAGATACTCAATGGTTCAGTTCGCAGCTTAAAGTTATGGCGTGATTCATGCTGATAGGCTAACCATTTACCATCTGGCGAGACTGCCGGCACTTTACATATCGCCGAGATAAAGTCTCTTCTTGACCGACCAACAACCTAATTCACTTTGAGGCGATAATAGCTTTTTGGGTTCGTCAACAGCACATTTGTGAGGGTTAGCGAAACCTTTCCTCCAGTGCCGGCGTTGGTTCTAATGGAGTTCCATGAAAGCAGCGGCGGCAAGTTAGTCACAGCCTGAAGCACGTACGAGACATTCTGCAAGCTGTCATAGCTAAGCACGACATTGTGCGCACTCACCTCAGGCCCATCCAATTTGACCAGCGTATTCCCGGGTGGTCTAAATTGAACCTGATCTAGGTACCCGTAATAGCCGACGTATCCAGGCAGATTGAAAAAGCGCCAATATAGTGAGTGTGAGCCACTGCTGATGGCGTTGGTTTGATGATACCAACCAGTATACCCAGGCCCATTGCCTCCATTCTGACCGATAGTCGCAACTTTCACACCGTCGACGTAAAACTCAAGCCAGCAATTATTGTTTGCATTAAAACCCCACCAAAACGACAACGTGCCTGGGCCGGTCACGGAAGTCTGGACCCACGACTCCGCTCCAGGGGGCGGCATTCCACTTTGTAATGCGGCAATACCATCATGTGTATTTGCTCCCTCTACCGTCCAGCCATATTGCCCAGCTGTTCCACCTGTACTCCACGCTAGCTCGGGTGAGTTAAGAGCATCGCCCACGCCCAAGGAGCCGATTGAAACCAATGCCGCAGCGCTTAATTGTCCACCGTAAAGATTAGTAACAAGAACCTGATAAGCACCCGAGTCTACGGCCTGAGCGTTCATGATCGTAAACCAAGGAGTAAAGCCACCTGCACCTGGAATGACCGCCCCGCCTTTTAACCACGTATAGGTCAATGGCATGGCTCCACTTGCCTGCACGGTCAGGGTCAAAGGAGTATTTGTAAGTCGCGTTTGATTGGTTGGTTGCATAACGATAACCGGCCCTTGAGAAGTAGAAGTCGCTACTGCTTCGCTGCAGCCCATAGAAGGTGGATTAAGCCAGGGCTTATTGTCGATGTCGGCGTCTGTAGCGTAGTTATAACTTCCCATTCCACGGCAAGGCGACCCTGGTGTCATGTGAAACCCACCTGCAAGTTGAGGGTCTGTGCTGATGTTACCGGAGCCAGTAGCCAGTGGCGTGCTGCATGAGTAGTTAAGAAAGCTGTTACTTGACCTTAGTTCACCTGAGTAGCCAATCGTGAAGTTACTTGAGTTGGTGGCGTTCCTGTGTAAGATGGAATTGTAAACTACGCATCCCGCCACACCCACATCATTTGAAACGACAGTACATTGCGTTAAAGTGCTGAACACGGCAGCCCCATTTGTGTTTCGCATAAGGACACACCCTCTTAGCGAACATCCTGCGTATGCAGCGCCGCACCTATTCTGTAACAGAGTGCAGCCAACTAGCGTGGAGCCATAAGCCCCACCACCACCAGCCCCATTTGGACCGAGGGTGCCGATATCCCCCGAACATGCATTACCGAAAAGTAGGCAGTTAATCAGGAAGCTGCCGAAGGCTCCGCCGCCACGCCATGCTGTGTTGTCCAGTAATGTTGTTGAGATGATTGTCCCTCCGGAAACCCCAGCACCATTAAAGCCACCGCATTTCATTATTACACAATTTGTAACGACGGCCAGATAACCGTCACATTGTGCTCCAGCGTTGCCGTTGCCGATGAGTGTGAAACCCGACAGCGTTGCATGGTTTACAAGATGAGCACAGGTACCAGAGCTGGAGTCAATTATCGTGTAAGACGGGCCATTTGCAGACCGGACGAGAATCGCCTTGTTAATGTTTACGCCAACCGTGTAAATACCGTTGGTAACCGAAACTATGTCACCGTCATTGCAGGCGTTGATTGCATCTTGAATGCTGGCTGCTGAGGTGGCCCAAGTGCTATACGGGGCTGTCGGGCCCGTGGTCGCCCAGTTCACGTAATGAATTGTTCCAAACATAACGTTCGTGCTCAGAAGAATGGAAGTGAGCATTAAGAATGCGGATTTAATTAGCGTGGTGGACATAGGCACATTAAGTGAGAATAGGAAAGGGCGGTTGTGGGTGAGTTAGTCTCAATGCGTTTCTATAGCTTGGCCAAACCGGTCTGAGGAAGGGGAGACGCTGCCAACGACCATACCATTATTTCCATTCCCACTTTCATCATTCGCATTCCCATTAAACGGATAATACGCGACAAGGCCATTCGTGAGAAAGGATCGCGAATGCCCGTTGAACGCAAGCCCAAGTCCGGCAACGAGGAGAGAAACCGCATATACTATTCTTGTGAGTCTCATGTATATTCCTTATTCGTTATGTGTTTATTCATACCGCAGGACATGTTTTTATCAATTCGGCCATGCGGTGTCAACTGTGATTTCTGCGGTAATCGCTGGCAA
>CAIYGK010000224.1 GCA_903925725.1 uncultured beta proteobacterium
CGATGAAGGCTGCGACGAACAGATTGGCGTGGCGGTTGAACACATCCGACGGCGTGCCGACCTGCTGGATATGGCCCTTGTGAAAGATCACGATGCGCGAGGCCAGCGTCATGGCCTCGACCTGGTCGTGCGTGACGTAAACCGTGGTCTTGCCCAGGCGCTCGTGCAGCATGGCGAGCTCGGTGCGCATGTGGCCGCGCAGCTTGGCATCCAGGTTCGACAGCGGCTCATCGAACAGGAAGACCGCGGGCTCGCGCACGATGCAGCGGCCGATGGCGACGCGCTGGCGCTGGCCGCCCGAGAGTTCTTTCGGCTTGCGCTGCAGCAGGTGCGTGATGTTGAGGATGGCGGCCGCGTCGGCCACGCGCTTTTCGATCTCGGCCCTCGGCTTGCCTGCGAGGTCAAGCGCGAAGCTCATGTTCTGCGCCACATCCATGTGCGGGTACAGCGCGTAGTTCTGAAACACCATGGCGATATCGCGCGCCTTGGGCGGCAGATCGGTCACGTCGCGGCCTTTGATGAAGATGCGCCCGGCGCTGACCTCCTCGAGGCCGGCGATCATGCGCAGCACGGTCGACTTGCCGCAGCCCGACTCGCCCAGCAGCACGACAAATTCACCCTGCTCCACCGTCAGGTCGAGTTCCTGCACCACGGAGACATCGCCGAAGCGCTTGCCCACGCCCTTGAGTTGCAGGCCGTTGATCCCGGAATTCATCGCAGTGCTCGCCGGCGGGCTAGAGGAAGGACGGGAACGGCAGGTCGGTGTCCTTGGTGAAGACATCGTCGAAGCCGCGCTCGTAGTGGTATTCCATGTCGTCTTTGTTGTCGGGGAAGACGAACTTGCCGCCGACCTGCCAGATGAAGGGCCTGAACTTGTACTTGAGCCGGTCCTTCTTCATGTTCCACAGCATGTTGATCTCCATCGGATCGGCCATGAAGTTCGACCAGATGTCGTGGTGGTAGGCGATCACCACCTTGCAGTTGAGCGCCTCGCCCATGCGCAGGATGTCCGACGAGGTCATCTTGTCGGTGACGCCGCGCGGGTTCTCGCCATAGCTGCCCAGCGCCACGTCGATGGCGTGCTCGTTGCCGTGCTTGGCGTAGCCGTTGGAGTAGTGCGAATCGCCGCTGTGGTAGACACTGCCACCGGGGGTCCTGACGAGGTAGTTGACCGCCACATCGTCCATGTCCGGCGGCAGCTTGCCCTTGGCGGTCTGGCCCGCGGGAATGGTCAGCGCCATGGTGCGGTCGAAGGCTTCGAGCACCACGATCTCGACGTCGCCGACCTTGACCACGTCACCGGGGCGCACGGTGGTGATGCGCTCGCGCGGCACGCCCCACTTGAGCCAGACGTCGGTGCTCGACTGCGGCCCGATGAAGGGCACGCTGGCCGGGCAGTTCTTGAGAACGGCGGCGGCCACATTGATGTCGATGTGGTCGTTGTGCGTGTGCGAGGACAGAATGGCATCCACCTGGCGGATCGCAAACGGGTCGATCACAAAGGGCGAGACGCGCAGGTTGCGCTGCAGCTTGACGCAGCCGGTCATGCGCGCCATCTGGTGGTGCGCATCCATCAGCGGGTTCTTCATGCTGCGCTTGCCGGTGCCGCACCAGAGGTCGATGCAGATGTTGGTGTTGCCCTCGGTCTTCACCCAGATGCCGGTGCACGCCAGCCACCACATGGCAAAGGTGCCGGGCTTGACGACCTCGCGCTCGATCTCTTCATTGAGCCAGGTGCCCCATTGCGGGAAGGTGCTCAGGACCCAGGATTCCTTGGTGATTTCATCCAGTTTGGACATCGTGTCGCCTCACAAGAATCGACGAATCGCCTTCGTCGATAGGATCATTTTGATAAAAACTCTGAACTCCAATGATATTAATACGAATCATCCGAAAACCAATTGGATCAATTTGATCCTTGTCTGGTGTTTCTTTGCGCAAAATCAATAATTGAAGAAATAGAGCGCGGCCTCGGCCTTCTCCCGGTTCGCCGCAACCAGAACATCCCGCCCTGGCTCATGCAGCACATAGACATTGCTTGGGCCGACGCCCTCCTCGATCACCTCGGCGCGGAGTTGAAGCGTCGCGCCTGGCTGCGCATGCACATAGAACAGCTGCTGCCTGCCGCGCCGGCAGCCGCCGATGAAAACGGGCTTGCCCGCCAGCGTCGTGCCGACGACGACGTGGTAGAACTCGGACACCTCCGGATGCTCGAACACCTTGCGGAACCGGCCGTCAATCTTCTTGTAGACGCGGAAGTACGAGCCATGAAAAGGCTCGATGGTGGCGAATTCCAGTTCGCCGTCACCGTCGATATCGACGGCCGAGATGTCGCTGATCGGCCAGTCCATGAACTGCCGGATCTGCCACGCGGCGCCGGGCGCTTGCGGCGGCGTCACCTCGAAGGCGCCCTGTTCGCAGGTCACCAGGCTGGTCATGGCCGCGCCCTGCTTCAGGCGGCTGTAGCCGTGGTTTTTGGTGAGG
The DNA here is from genome assembly GCA_903925725.1 of uncultured beta proteobacterium. Lineage (GTDB taxonomy): Bacteria > Pseudomonadota > Gammaproteobacteria > Burkholderiales > Burkholderiaceae_C > Rhodoferax. The sequence goes on from CAIYGK010000224.1 coordinate 2,485, forward strand.
CCGTCCTTGAGCACCGACAGTTCCAGCGGTTTGCCGGGGATGAACTCGCCAACCCATATCTTGCCGGGGTCGGACCAGTCTTCCTTGGACTGCTTGGTCGTTGCCAG
>CAIYGK010000225.1 GCA_903925725.1 uncultured beta proteobacterium
ATTGTTGATTTCTTGAAGATTGAGTTTTCGCGCAATATCCTCACAAAGCTGGCCGCCGTCGTTGCTTACCCGGTCATATCTGCACTCAAAAAGAGGATGGATCACCGACGCTACAACGGCGGGGCATTGTTAGGTCTGCGTGGCCTGGTCTTCAAGAGTCATGGATCCGCCGATGAGTTGGCGTTTGAGTATGCCTTGACCCGGGCGTACGATGCCGCCAGACATGAATTGCTGGATCGAGTTCAGGCTCGAATCGCCCATGTAGCACCGCTCATGGGCGTGGCTACAGCATCGACACCAGCGCACGCCACGTGCCTTGCCTGATTCATGAAGCCTTATTCACGCATCATCGGTACTGGCAGCTACCTGCCACCGCGCCGATTGACCAATTCTGAACTGGTCGCAGACCTGGCCAGTCGTGGGGTCGAAAGCTCGGACCAGTGGATTGTCGAGCGCACCGGAATACGGGCCAGGCATTTTGCTGCGCCCGGCGTTTGCAGCAGCGATTTGGGTCTGGAGGCAGCACGAAGCGCTTTGCGGGCTGCCCAGTGCCAGCCCGAAGACATTGACCTGATCATTGTCGCGACATCCACTCCGGACATGGTGTTCCCATCCACGGCCTGCATCCTGCAGAACAAATTAGGGGCCAATGGCGGTCCCGCCTTTGACGTCCAGGCGGTATGCAGTGGCTTTATTTATGCCTTGACCATTGCTGACGCGATGATCAAAACTGGCGGGGCCAGCAGAGCTCTTGTGGTGGGCGCGGAAGTTTTTTCCCGCATTCTCGATTTCAAGGACCGCGCGACTTGTGTCCTGTTTGGTGATGGGGCCGGCGCTGTGGTACTGGAGGCGTCTGAACGTCCGGGGATACTGGCGAGTGACCTGCACGCTGATGGCAAGCACGCTGGTATTTTGTGCGTACCTGGGCAATTGTCCGGTGGCAAGGTGCTTGGCGATCCTTTGCTCAAGATGGATGGCAAGGCGGTTTTTAAACTGGCAGTCAACGTGCTTGACGAATCAGCGCGCGCCACCTTGGCGAAAGCTGGCAAAGCGGCGTCGGAAATTGATTGGCTTATTCCGCATCAGGCCAACATACGGATCATGCAGAGCACAGCCAGAAAGCTCGCGATGTCGATGGACAAAGTCATCGTCACGGTGGATCAGCATGGCAACACTTCTGCCGCTTCGATACCGTTGGCGCTGGATACGGCGGTCCGCGCCGAAAAGGTCAAGCCCGGTGAACTACTTCTACTGGAGGGCGTTGGGGGCGGCTTCACTTGGGGTTCGGTGCTATTGCAGTTGTAATTTGTGAGTGCATAAGCGGTATGAAATCTTTTGCTTTTGTTTTTCCCGGTCAAGGCTCCCAGTCCGTAGCTATGCTTGATGCGTGGGGTGATCATCCTGCGGTGCGTGATGTGCTTCGGGAAGCATCTGATGCACTGCACGAAGATATTGCTGAGTTAATCCACCGCGGACCCAAGGAAGCGCTTGCGCTAACGACGAACACGCAACCTGTGATGCTGGTGGCTGCATTGGCAGCATATCGGGCCTGGATGGCGGAGACCGGTATGGTCCCTGCTGCAGTAGCGGGGCACTCGCTGGGCGAATATTCCGCCTTGGTGGCAGCCGGCGTACTGACGCTCGGTCAGGCTGCGCCGCTGGTTCGTTTACGTGCCCAGGCGATGCAGGAAGCGGTACCCGTCGGCGTGGGTGCGATGGCCGCCATTTTGGGTATCGATGCGGCTAAAGTAACTACACTGTGCACTGAAGTGACGCTTGGTTTTGGAGATGATTCACGTGAAGTGGTCGAGGCAGTTAATTTCAATGACCCAATGCAGACAGTGATTGCCGGCAGCAAGATGGCAGTCGAAAAGGCTTGCCTTGAATTGAAGGCCGCAGGCGCCAAGAGGGCGCTGCTGCTGCCAGTGTCAGCACCCTTTCATTCCTGCTTGATGAAGCCGGCAGCCGAAAAACTTCGGCTCAGAATGCAGGCCATCGAGTTTTTGCCGCCGCAAATCGACTTGATTAACAATATCGATGTCAGTGTAGAGACTGATGCGAATCGCATCCGTGATGCCTTGTACCGTCAAGCGTTTGGACCCGTGCGCTGGGTCGAATGTGTGCGGGCGCTCAAGGCACGGGGTTTAAGCTGTGTGGTTGAATGTGGGCCTGGCAAGGTGCTGGCCGGATTGGTCAAGCGCATAGATCCTGAGCTCAACGGACTGGCGTTGCTTGATCCGGCCTCTCTGGCGCTGGTGAGAGCAGAACTTTTGGGTAGGGATCATGAGTGAAGTCAAATTTGAAGGGCAGGTTGCCCTGGTCACTGGCGCCTCGCGCGGCATCGGTGCCGCCATTGCATTGGAGTTGGCAAAGCGCGGCCTTAAAGTGATTGGTACTGCCACAACAGACCTGGGGGCGGACAACATTTCCCGGGCCCTTGGTGCTTTTGCCGGTTGCAGCGGCAGGACGCTCGATGTCAACGATATGCAGGCAGCCGAGGGCCTGATCGGCTCAATTGTCAAGGACTTCGGCGGACTACAGGTGCTGGTCAACAACGCCGGGATTACACGTGACAACCTTGCGATGCGGATGAAAGATGACGAGTGGGATGCGGTGCTTGACACCAACCTCAAGGCAGTGTTTCGCATGAGTCGCGCTGTAATGCGAACCATGATGAAGCAGCGTTATGGCCGGATCATCAGCATCACCTCTGTAGTCGGTGCCTCAGGCAACGCGGGGCAGGCCAACTATGCGGCAGCCAAGGCAGGAGTTGCCGGCATGACCCGGGCGCTTGCGCGTGAACTCGGTTCGCGCAATATCACAGTCAATTGCGTGGCGCCGGGGTTTATTGAAACCGACATGACCGCAGGTTTGCCGGAGGACCAGCAGAAAGCCTTGCTCAGTCAGATTCCCCTGGGACATCTTGGCAAGCCGTCTGATATTGCTCATGCTGTTGCGTATTTGGCTTCGCCACAGGCGGACTATGTAACAGGACAGGAATTGCATGTGAACGGTGGCATGCTGATGTAAGCCGATTGATCCGCTCGGCAGTCGGGTTAGGTAAGCATCCCTAAGCCCGGCTAAAATCGCGGATCCATTTACAACCCTCTGAGGG
>CAIYGK010000226.1 GCA_903925725.1 uncultured beta proteobacterium
GCCAGCTTTTCAACGTCATGCCCTTTAATAACAACCTGATCAGCATGGATCTGACTGGCGAGCAACTGCTGCGCCTGCTGGAACAGCAATGGGAGAAGCCGCAACCGCCGGGTGGACGCATCATGTCGGTATCGCAGGGCTTTAGCTACACCTGGGATGCCAGTCAACCCGAGGGTGCAGCGCCAGGAGCCGGACACCGCGTGGTGCCGGGGTCAATGAAGCTCCATGGCGAGCTCATCGAAATGAGCAAGACTTATCGCATCACCGTCAGTGATTTCATGGCCAGCGGTGGCGACAGTTACAACCTTTTGAAGCAGGGCAGCAACCGGCAGACTGGTGAAATTGACTCGGTCGTGGCCAAGCTCTACTTCCGCGTCAAAGGCGTCGTCAACGCACCGGCATTGGACCGGATTTCGCGTTTGAACTGACGAATGTTCTAGAGCACTTCGGGTGACTGCACCGTCACGACAACCGTCTGCGCGTGTTCCGCTCTTTCCCGATTGCGCAACCACCAGACGGCGCCCTTTTTCACTGCGCACTCGTTGACACTCAGACCCATCAGTTGCGAAATAGTCTGTCCGAGTGTAGGTTGATGACCCACCACCAACACCGTGCCTTTGGCGTCAGGCCACTGAACGAGTTCGAGCAACTGCGCCACCGTGCACCCAGGCCCAAGCTCGGCTTTGACCTTGAATTTTCGTCCAAGCGCCTGCGCGGTTTGTTCACTTCGCCGGGCCGGGCTCACAAGAATTCGGGCCGTGTCGGGAATTTGCCTGTCCAGCCATTTGGCCATGCGCGCTGCCTGCTTGTCGCCACGCGAGGTGAGCGTGCGCGCCATGTCGTCACAACCTTCGACCCAATCCTGGGCTTCTGCATGGCGCCACAAGACCAGATCCATATCAGTCACGCCCCGCGTCGTCTTGCCCGTGGTAGCGCCCCATCAAAGCGGCTTGCGCACCATGCGCTGACCGCCTGGCGCCCGGGCGAACCCGCTCGTAACTGCCATCGGGCAACAAGTCCCAGGCGTCGACTCCGTCGTGCAGATAAGCTACCAAGTCTTCGTCAATGATGCGCTGACGCAGCGCCGCGTCTGTCACAGGCCAGGCCACTTCAACCCGGCGCATCATGTTGCGGTTCATCCAGTCTGCACTGGACAGATAGAGCTCTTCCAGACCGTTGCCGCGGAAATAGAAAACGCGCGAGTGCTCCAGGAAACGGCCGATGATCGAGCGCACATGAATGTTATCGGTCAGTCCTGGCAGTTGCGCCGGCAACATGCAGGCGCCACGCACAATCAGGTCAATCTTGACACCCATCTGTCCAGCCCGGATCAAGGCATGAATGATGTCCTCATCAGTCAAGGCGTTCATCTTGGCGACGATTCTTGCCTCTGCACCCGATGCAGCAATTCGAGCCAGACCGTTGATTTTTTCAATCAACCTGGAGTGCAGGTAGAAAGGCGCCAGCAAGACCCGGTTCAACTTTGGCAGGCGGCTGTGACTGGCCAGATGAACAAAAATGTTCTCGACATCGGTGGTCAGTTGCGGATCGGCGCTGAGGTGACTCCAGTCGGTGTACAGGCGCGCTGTTCGGGGGTTGTAATTGCCGGTGGACAGGTGAGCGTAACGTTTGAGTTGCTTTCCTTCACGACGAGTGATGAGCATCATCTTGGCATGTGTCTTGAGACCCACCACGCCATACAGAACCTGCGCGCCGATGGACTCCAGCATCTCGGACCAATTGATATTGGCCTCTTCGTCAAATCGGGCTTTCAGCTCCACCACCACCGTGACTTCCTTGCCTCGACGTACGGCCTCACGCAGCAGGTCCATCAGTTCAGAGTCACTGCCGGTTCGATAAATGGTCTGTTTGATGGCGAGCACATGCGGGTCGTTGACAGCCTCGCGCAGGAAACCCAGCACCGCATCAAAACTCTCGAACGGCTGATGTAGCAGCACATCGCCCATTTTGAGTTTTTCAAAGAACGAGACGCCGGGGGACAGTTGTGTCGGATAACAAGACTGATAGGTTGGAAAGCAGAGCGTGGGCGCATCCACCAGGTCAATCAGTTGCGTCAAACGCACCAGATTGACCGGCCCCGGGACCCGGTACAGTGCGCCTTCGGGCAATTCGAACTGCTTGAGCAGGAAATCCGAAAGATGGACCGAGCAGCCGGCCGACACTTCGAGCCGCACGGCCTGCCCATAATGCCGATGCTGCAGTCCATGACGCAAGGCAGTTCGCAGATTCTTGACGTCCTCTTCGTCCACTGCCAGATCGGAGTGGCGTGTTACCCGAAATTGTGAAAACTGCCCGACATCACGACCTGGAAACAACTCGCCCAGGTTGCCGCGAATCACGCTCGAAAGAGAAACAAAATAGTTGCGATGCCCGGAGACCTTGTCAGGCATGCGAATCATGCGCGGCAATACCCGTGGTACCTTGACAATGGCAATCTCGTTTTCCCGCCCAAAGGCATCACGTCCGCCAAGGCGCACGATGAAATTGAGCGACTTGTTCGCAACCTCAGGAAACGGATGCGAAGGGTCCAGACCGACCGGCAGCAACAGGGGTTTGACTTCACGCTCGAAATACTGCCTGACCCAGCGGCGCTGGGCCGCATTGCGGTCACCATGGGAAACTACTCTGATACCTTGCGCTTCCAGAGCCGGCATCAGTTCGTCGTTGTACAGCGCGTACTGGCGCTTCACCAGCGCGTGGGCTGTTTGCGAGAGACGGGTAAATGATGCCACCGAGAAAAGCCCCTTGTCGTCCTTGCGCTGGCAGGCAACCAGATGGGGTTCCGCACGGACTTCAAAAAACTCGTCGAGATTGGAAGACACGATGCAAAGGTAGCGCAAGCGCTCCAGCAGGGGAACGTCTTTGCGATAGGCCCAGTCAAAAACGCGCTCATTGAACGCGAGAATGCTCTGATCGCGGTCAAGCAACGCCACATCAGGCGAAGCTGCAGTCAATTTCGACTGACGAGTGGCAGAGGGCATAGGACGCCGATTATTGCGCCCTTTGATGACAGAAATATGACTATTCCGATATGAACACGGCGGCGCTCACTGTCAAGCGGCAGCAACGCTTGCCAATTGACCGGTCAGCAAATTGTCTTGCGCTGATATCCAGACAAGCAATTCAAGGCGGCCGTCAAAGTGTTCCACCAGTGCAGTGCGACTTTCGACCCAGTCGCCATCATTGCAATAAAGCGTGCCGTTGATCTCCCGCATCTCGGCCCGATGAATGTGGCCGCAGACAACGCCCTGATGACCGCGCCGCCTGGCCTCATGCGCCACAGCCACTTCAAACTGCGTCACGTAGTTCAAGGCCTTTTTGACCTTGTGCTTGAGGTAAGCCGACAAGGACCAGTAAGGCAAGCCTAGCCGAGCCCGAATGTAATTTAGATGCCGATTGAGCCTGAGCGTGAATTCGTAAAGGTTGTCGCCCAGATAGGCAAGCCATTTGGCGCACTGAATGACGCCGTCAAAGTAATCGCCGTGCGTTACCCACAAGTCTCGCCCATCCGCGGTGCGGTGAACCGCATCTTCAACCACGTCGACGCCGCCGAACTGGTGCCCTATAAAACCGCGGGCGAATTCATCATGGTTACCTGGCACAAAAATGACACGGCAACCCTTACGGGCGCGGCGCAGCAGCTTCTGCACTACATCATTGTGCGACTGCGGCCAATACCAGCGCCGGCGCAGTTGCCAGCCGTCCACAATGTCACCGATCAGATAAAGAAAATCACTCGGGTGCGTCTTCATGAAATCGAGCAAGGCATCAGCTTGGCAACCGGGCGTGCCCAGATGCAAGTCAGAAATGAAGATGGCTCGGTAGCGCTGACCTGTTGAATCATCGTCAGGGTCCTGGATCGACGTTGCCTGACCCCCACCCACTGATGGCGCCACGAAGTCGAGCCCCAGGCGCATCAGGCCCCCAGGAAATGCTTGCGATAGCGGCCTGGCAAGTCCTGAATGCGCATCATCATGGGCAGATCAGCAGTGTTGAAATCAGGGTCCCAAGCGGGTGCACCCAAGACCTTGGCGCCCAGGCGGAGGTAGCCTTTGATCAAGGCCGGTGGCTCCACCTCCAAAGAACTGTTCAAGCGCTCGACCGGAAGCGGCAAGCGTGGGCGCACGTGGTGTTCAATCGGCGCCAAATGCGTTGACTTGAGTTGTTGCCAGATGCTTGCGGCCACATCACCGCTGACAATTCCGTTGTGCAACATCGGGATGCTGGCACAGCCAATCATGGTGTCGAGCTTGTTGCGCACCATGAACTCGGCCAAGGCGCCCCACAGCGTCATGATGACGCCACCATGCCGATAGTCCGGATGCACGCAGCTGCGACCGAGTTCCACCATGCGCTCACGCAGACTGCGCAGTCGCGTCAGATCAAATTCGGTATCACTGTACGTACTTCCGACGCGGATGGCCTGTGCCGGTGTCAGAAGTCGGTACGTGCCTACGACTTCCCTCGTGACCTGATCGCGTACCAGCAGATGTTCGCAGTAGTTGTCGAACAGGTCGATGTCATGTCCCGGCACCGCTGTGTTCAATCGCGCACCCATCTCTTCTGCAAAAACCCGAAACCGCAAGCGCTGCGCCTGTCGAATTTCGTCAGCGTGTTTGGCCCATGAAACGCTCAGCGCACCATGCTCAATCGGTGTCACCGGAGCCTGGCTGGAGCCGGACAAGAATGAAAGAGTTCGATAGCGCAGGCCCTTGGGCAATGACACGGGCGACAAAGCAAACGTTGGGTTGGGCAACTCTTTCAAATCATTCTCCTGGTTGTTTGATCTCCCAATGGTGGCGTGTCTTCATTACGGCTTGGTGGCATCTTTATGGCAATTTGGTGACGTCGCTTTTCCGTCATAGCCACGCTACTTTGGCAGCGTTGCGAGTTTGCTGCAGCGACTCTTGCCGCGTGAAATGACGCACTCGATAAGCGGTACGCCATGGATGCTGTATTCGGTCAGCTTCCAGTCGGTCCCGAGTTTCGTGTCGACCCGGTCAAGCGTTGCAAATCCGTATTCGGATCGTGCCGCGTAGTCATCAACTTCTGCCCCGGGGTACAGCGTGACGCCCGGCGCAAGGACTTCAGGCACCAGCCCTTCAATGGCAGATCCGGAATTGCCAAGGACCAGTGATAGCGGATGAGCGCTCTTGAAACTGATCGCTTCAAACAAGTGCACATGACCATGCATGGCAACCGAGACGCCCGACGGAAACAGTCGCTCCGGGTACAAGGCGCTGAAGACCGACTGCAAGCCTTCGTTGCCGCCAGGCTTGAATCGATTCATGTCTTTCACCGGGGCCACGGCCAGCAAGGGGTGATGACTCATGAAGAAGTTCTCAGGCTTCAATTGTGTGAGCTGTGCCACCTGTTTCATCTGCTGCAGGTACTTGCCGTAGGACACATCTTTGAAAGTCATTGGCTTGCCCTGGGTCCTGGACGAGTCGAAAACAATCAGTTCTGTGTCAACCGTCAGTGGCACGGCGTACGGTGCCGAATAATCAGCCTGGTTATCAAACGCCGGGTCATTGCAGGAGCGCTCCTCGTGCCATCTTTGCGTGTCGATGAACCTGAACCAGCCTTGTCCGGCGCGGCTGCACGACTCGTGGTTGCCGCGTACAAAAACCCAGGGCGCCGCTGCCAGCAAGGGTTTCGCGGGCTCAAACAAATCAGCCTGCCAGGCATCAAAACCATAGCCCCAAGGGCTGTTGGCACATCCCGCATTGCCGGCGGGACAGGGACTTTCCCGATAGTGAATGTCGCCGACATGAATCACCAGATCGGGCTGCAGTGCGGCGGCACTTTGTGCGACCTGGGCGAAAGGCCATTTGACCGAATCATTACAGGCTTGGAATGCATTCTCGGATGCCTTCATCCGGCAACCGGTATCGCCAATCAGGACAATGCGCTTGATCTGGGCATGGGGTGCTGGCACGTCCTGTCCGGCGACGCGCCCGCGCCGTGCCCCATTGGGCCACCTGGCTTCACACGTCAAAACGTCAAAGACAGCTTGTTTGCTGTCCTTTTGCGCACTATCACCCCGCAGTGCTGGCGTAGCCGCAACTGCGCGCACATCCATGCTGCGGCTCGCCTGCCCGTCCCACGAGACGGCCGGGCATGTCGCGGCCCGGGTCAGCGCACGCACAACGGCGTTCTGACCCTCGGCCTGCACAGTGAAGACAAACTCCGGTGCCACCTCGGGCAGGCTCTGCGCAAAGCAGACCGAATGAATCAAGGCCGCAGCCCCGACCATGGACCAGATCCTGAAATCGGGAAACGGCAAGTGGGCCATCAGAAGTCAAGTGTCGCCGTCACCGAAACGCTTCGCCCCGGCACCACGGTCAGCAAATCAGCGGGCAAAGGATTGGCGCTGGAACTGTTGGTAGCGGCGGAGGCGATACCGACAATGGCATGACTGTCAAACAGGTTGTTGACGCCAAACTGCAGTTTGAGTTGCTTGGCGAAAGATGCCGGCGTCTTGAGCGTGTAATTGACGAACAGGTTGGCGATCGTCACCGGATCAATGACAAACGCTTCATGGGCGCCGCTCTTGGCATCGTTGTACATTGTTCCTACGCGGTTGGCAGACAAGCTGACGAGCCAGTTGCTACGCTGGTAGTTGAGCGCAATCGCCTGAGTATTTTCAGGAGCACCAGCGACCCACTGACCGTTGTCATACTTGAGGCTGCCCATCGTCGCGTTGGCATACACACTGAAGCCATTGCCCAGCAGCAGGTTGCCTTCCACCTCGAAACCCTGATTGATTTCGGTGCCGCTGAGAACATAGCCGACATTGCCGGCGCTGTCTGGTGCCAGCGCGGTATAGGCACCGTCGAGCTTGGTGTGATAAATGTCTGCCGCCAGCGTCAGGCTGTTGGAGTTCCAGACCGTACCCAACTGGGTTGTGGTGGCTTTGGTGGCCTTCGGTGGGGGCGACACCAGGGCGTTCTTCACGTCAAAGACACTGGTACTCGGTATCTGATCGCCAATGGCGTACTGTCCATAGAGCGTCCAGTTCGGCTGGAGGTTGTAGTGCAAATCCAGTGAGGGCATCACGTCCGTGTAGGTTATGGAATTGGCCAGACTTGGCGCGCCACCCGTAATGGTGCCAGTCGTGCTGTTGTAGACACCGCCGAGCGTGCCGACAGCGCCACCGTTGTCCTGCAGATGGACAAAGTCCTGCGTGTATGACGCGTACTTGATGCCAGGCGTCACCTTAAGGTCCGTGCCTATCTTGAACTCGTATTCCAGATATGGCTGCACGGTGGTGGTCTGGTAGGTTTCAGTGAAATTGGGCGCCGGTGTATCAACCCAGGTCCTGGGGTCCGAAGGAATCTGATAGCGCCGGCTGTCGGCCCGATCAATCCACAGCCCGGTGCGCAGGGTTCCAAGATCCGATTCCTTGCTGATGCGCAGCAAGTTGCCAAAGGTGGTGTAGGAGTTGAGCTTGTCGACGGCGCTGGTGGCTGTGATGGCAGTCGCGCTGTTGTTGTAATTCTGCTTGTTCCAGTAGCGGTAGGTGTAGACCTTGTCCTCAATCTTCCAGCCGCCGTCCAGGATGGCAGAAATGCCGGCATAGACAAAATCGGTCGAGATGTCGTAGAAGTTGAATCCGTAGTAGTTGGCCTTGGTTGGGTCGCCACTGAGCAGCGAAGTGTAGTCACCCAGGTTGTAGCTGGAGCGCGCGATTCCCTTGATGCTGGGTGTGTTGTTCTTCAGGTTAAGGTAGGAAGCAAATACAGTGAAGGTGGAGCCGCCCAGATTCTCATATTGGTACTTGCCCGAGGCAGCCTTGCGGTCCTGCAGGTTGTAGGTTTGATAGCCATCGGACTTGACCTCCTGAATATTGAAAAGCAGGTTCGACTTTCCGTCGCTGCCGATCTGGCCGGTTTCATGCTCGACGCCAACCAGTCTGGTGTTCCATGACCCGGATGAGAGCGTGACACTGGTGCGAGGTTCGGAATCGAGAACGCGTGACCGCAGATCAACGCTACCACCAAAAGTGGCCTGACCGATTGTTGCGGCGCCTCCCGGGCTGCGGTCAACCACTGCTCCGCCCAGGAACTGACTCGGAAAGAAAACCCAGGAGTGGTGGCTCACACCGTTTGTGTCGTTGAAGGGAATGCCGTCAAAACTGAACACAGTGTTGCTGTCCGAAAGACCACGAAGGGTGACCTTGGCATCGCCCAGACCCGTGCCATTGGGGGAGGTACTGAAAACTCCTGGCGTCATGGAGAGGACCTGCGTGTAGTCAGCCACCGGCACCGTGAAATTGCGAATGAACTGGTCACCGACAACCGACTGCGCTGAGCGTGCCGACAGCGAACCCTGGGAAGGCGCGATGGAGCTTGCTTCGTCGGCAGCGCGGGC
>CAIYGK010000227.1 GCA_903925725.1 uncultured beta proteobacterium
CGCCGCCTACCCAGGCATGCAGGCGGAAAAAACTTGCGAATAGAATTCACGTCTCTACCAGGAACGTCGAGGACAATATTCCCACATGACGCAAAAAGCCACTGACTTCAAGATTGATATCGCTTCGAATCTGCACAAGTGGCGGGCATTTGTGGCGATTGGCGAGCTCGGTAGTCTGACGCGCGCTGCGTTGTTTCTCGATAGCAACCAATCGCTGTTGAGTCGCCAGCTCAACGCACTCGAACGCGAATGTGGGACTCGCCTGTTCAATCGAACAGGGCGCGGCGTCAATTTATCCGAGATTGGCCTTGTCCTTTTTCCGACGGTGAAGGACTTGCTGATGAAGGCAGTCCAATTGGAAGAACACATCCGCGGCGATGCACGGGAGCCGAGCGGCCGTGTCACGCTGGGTTTGCTGCCTTCCATCGGATTGCCACTCGTCGGGCGGCTGTTTTCCGACATGCGCAGGCGTCACCCCGCCGTCAAACTCAAGGTTCTCGAAGGCTCCAGTGGCCAGGTCGAGGAGTGGTTGGCAGATGCACGTGTGGACATCGCAATTTTGTACCGCTATAGCCCATCGCTGCCGGAATTGGAGCAGTCGCTGGCGCTGGTGGACAGTTACCTGATCGGGCCCGCAGGTGACAAGCTAAGCGGCGCATCCGAAGTGGTTTTCAGCACCTTGCACGAGTTGCCATTCATTCTGCCCAGCGCCCCCAACGGCCTGCGCTCCGCGCTGGACGCCATCGCACGCCAGCAGCACATCACCCTTGAGCCGGTTATCGAAGCGGATTCACTGCCGCTGCAGAAGGCGCTGGTGGCAACGGAGCGGCTCTACACCGTGCTGCCCCTGCACGCAGTCTGGAGCGAGGTCGCGGACGGACGCCTGCAGGCCGCAAGAATAGTCGACCCACCGTTTCAACGCACGATCTCGATGGCCAGCGCCAAGGCCAAGGGGCCGACGCGTGCGGTCGCCGCCGTCACAGCGCAGCTTGTGGAGATCGTGGACGATATGGCGCGCGCGGGAATGTGGCGACCGCGGGATCAGACTTGACCGGCGATGTATAACTGAGATGCATTCGACGCCGTAGGCAAATGATGCTTGCGCGCGTAAGCTCTGCTTTTACCAAGGAAAATTGAATGCCACGAATTTCGCTGCCCACACCCGAATCCATGAACGCCGACCAGCGCCTGGTCTATGACAAGATCGTTTCCGGGCGACGCGGCAAGATCCAGGGTCCGTTACGCGCCGTCCTGCACAGCGCCGAACTCGCCGACCGCTGGCAAGCGCTGGGCGAACTGCTACGCTACAACACCTCGTTGCCGCCGCGCCTGTCCGAACTCGCCATCCTTGTCACCGGGCGTGCCTGCCAGTCACCCTTTGAGTGGTATGCGCACCGTGTGGAAGCCGAGAAAATCGGGATCGCGCCCAGCATCCTCGAGGCCCTGCTGGCGCAGACGCTGCCGACCGGCCTGACGCCGGACGAAGCGGCGGTAGTGCAGTTCGCCACCGAACTCAACCAATTCCGGTCGGTATCCGATGCAACGTATGCCGATGCGCTGACACGCTTTGGCGAACGCACGGTCGTAGAACTCACCGCACTGGTGGGCTATTACACAATGGTTGCCATGACGCTCAACGCCCACGAAATCCCGCTCCCCGAGGGCGTTGCGGCAGCATTCGCCCTGCCGCAAAAGGCCATCGCATGAGCAAGGGGTGGGACTGCCACGCGCACCTGTTTGGACCCTACGACCGGTTTCCCCTGGCAGCACAGCGCAGCTACACACCGCCTGAAGCGCTTGAGGCGCAATACCTCGCCATGTTGGCCCGCCTCGGACTCACCAACGGCGTGCTGGTGCATCCCAGCGCTTACGGCGAAGACCATTCCCTGTTATTGAACGCGCTGTCTTCCCATCGCAACCTGCGCGGTGTCATCGTCGCGCGGCCAGGCACGCTGCCAGCACTGGACCAACTGCATGGCAAGGGTGTTCGTGCCGCACGTTTCAGCCACCGCAGCGGGGCCGGGGTCAACTTCGCTGGCAGTGCCTCCCTGGATGATCTGCTGACCATGGCACCCGACCTTGCCACGGCCGGTTTACACGCCGAGCATTGGACCGACTGCAAGGTCTTGCCCGGTATCTCCGATCGTCTGCGAACGCTGCCGGTTCCATTGGTGATCGACCACATGGGCGGTTTCGACGTGGCAGCCGGCACCCAAGAGCCCGGTTTTCAGTGTCTGTTGTCGATGGTTGAAAGCGGTCGAGTCTGGGTCAAGCTGTGTGCGTACCGTAACCTGCGGGCGAGCCCGGATTTCGAAGCTGGCAAGCCGTTTCACCAAGCCCTGCTGCGGGCCAACCCCGAACGATTGCTATGGGGAAGCGACTGGCCGCACCTGAACCTCGCGCCCGCTCCCGACACACTCGCCCTGCTGGACGTATTCAAGCGCTGGACTGAAAGCGACGCATTGGTCGCGCAGATTCTGTCAACCAACCCTGCCAGCCTGTATAGCTGATCCGCCGACCACCCCGATGCAAGCCCAAACCCAAGCCCAGCCAGGCACGCCCTCTGGCAAGGTCGCAGCGTGTGAGACCACGGCGCACATCGAGCGCATGGGCACCTGCCACACCGTCAAACACATGGGGCGCGATGTGGTCTGGCGCCGCTTCGGCAACGGACCAGCGCTGGTATTGGTTCACGGGGGACACGGCGACTGGCGGCATTGGATACGCAACATCGAAACACTCGCTGCGCTGCACACGCTATGGGTTCCCGACCTGCCTGGATTCGGGCAATCCGATGACCTCGAGGGCGCTGCTGACGCCGCCGATCGCATGGACAGACTGGTCGCCGCCTTGCACGCGACGCTGGACCTGCTGGTCGGCGCGCACACGCCAGTCGCGCTGGTCGGGTTTTCATTCGGCGCCCTGGTCAGTTCCCGACTTGCAGCACGCCGACCGGTCTCCAAGCTGGCACTGCTCGGAGCGGTGGGCCATGGCGGGACGCGTCGTAACACCGACAGCCTGCTCGACTGGCGCAAGGCCGCACCGAACCTGCTACGCGACGCCTTGCGTCAGAAC
>CAIYGK010000228.1 GCA_903925725.1 uncultured beta proteobacterium
CCGGCGCACCAAAAACCTGCGTGCCGTACAACTTTTACTTGGCCATGCCAAGATCGAGAGCACGGTCAGGTACCTTGGAATTGAGGTAGATGACGCCTTGGAAATGGCCGAGGACACAGAGGTTTGACGCACCCCGCAGACTCACGACTGGCCAACAATCTGGCGCCGCCCTTGGGACTCTTGACTCCCTCGGGCGAGCGCCTGATCGTCAGCTTTGCAGCAGGCAGTTCGAGGCGGGAATCGTCCTGGGCTGAGGCAAGCTGCCACCCGCGGTTCTTGTCTCGCCGGCTCCAGAAGACACTCAGGAGACGGTCAACTTTTCGATTGGGCCGCTCCAGAGCAGTCACTGAAGCCTCAGTGGCGCACCCGCTGTACAACGCTCCACGTCGGATCAGGCTTCCAGCGCTTGACCCATCCCGGCAATTCATCGGCCGACATAGGGCGCGCAATACCGAAGCCCTGCGCCAACTCGCAGCCGAGTTCAAGCAACATGGAACCATGCTGCGCGGTCTCCACGCCCTCGGCAATCACTTTCAGGTCAAAGGCGCTGGCCAGTTTGAGCACACCGATCAGAATCAAGAGGCTGTCGCTGCTGTCCAGCATGTCGCGGATAAAGTCCTCGTCGATTTTGAGGTATTTGACCGGCAGTTTCTTCAGACCCGTCAGGGACGAGTAGCCGCTGCCAAAGTCATCCAGTGCGCATTCAACGCCGATGCTGCGACACTCCTGGATGACCCGGGATACGTGGTCCAGGTCGTGGTTGGCATTGGCTTCAAGCAATTCAAGCTCCAGACAGTCAGGACCTAACCCGGGATGAGCCGCCAGCGCTTCGCGCAGGCGCTGCACAAAGTCAGTCTGCATCAAATGGCGTCTGCCGATATTGACGCTGACGGCCATATCCAGTCCGACTTGTCGCCATCGCTCAATCTGCAGCAATGCATTTTCGATCACCCATTGCCCCAGCTTGACGGCCAGCGGGTGGTCCTCGATCATGGGCACAAAGTCTGCCGGTGGCAGCAGCCCTTGTTGCGGGTGCAGCCAGCGGATCAGGGCCTCAACGCCGATCACCTCTCCGGTGCGCAGGTTCACCTTGGGCTGGTACTGCAACACGAACTCGCCCGCACTCAGGGCGCGCTCGATACTTTGCATGCTTTCATGACGCGCCCGCACGTTGCGGTCCTGTTCGGCATCAAAGACGTGAAAGCGGTTCTTGCCGGCTTGCTTGGCCTGGTACATGGCCTGGTCGGCCTGGCGCATTAGTTGATCGGGTTCGATTTCCTGATCCTGCGCCTGTGGGTAGAAGGTAACGCCCAGGCTAGCGGAAACCTGCAGCCCTGCCTGACCAAACTGGAACGGTCTGGCTGCTGCGTCGAGCAAGCGGTTGAGCATGGGTGCGCTGGCGTCCACATCGGCCAGATCGAGCAGCACGGCAACAAACTCGTCGCCACCCAGGCGCGCCAGGATGTCGCCATCGCGCAGCGCCCCCTTCATCCGTTCGGCCAGCGTGATCAGCAGATGGTCTCCCGCCTCGTGGCCGTGCGTGTCATTGACCGCCTTGAAGCCGTCGAGGTCAATAAAGACCACGGCCAGGTGCTGGCCACGGCGCCGTGTCTGGTTCAGCGCCTGCTCCAGGCGTTCACCCAGCAG
This sequence comes from uncultured beta proteobacterium, assembly GCA_903925725.1. Lineage (GTDB taxonomy): Bacteria > Pseudomonadota > Gammaproteobacteria > Burkholderiales > Burkholderiaceae_C > Rhodoferax. Next base: position 1,648 of record CAIYGK010000228.1, read on the forward strand.
GGCGCGGTTGGGCAGCTTGGTCAGGCTGTCGTAGCGGGCGATGCGTTCGAGTTCCTGTTCGTGATTTTTCGCGGCGGTGATATCCGAGAACAAGCAGACGTACTGCAAGGGTTTGCCTTGTGCATCTCTCGCCGTGCTGATCTTCTGTGTCTGCGCATAGATCTCACCGTTCTTGCGCCGGTTCCAGTTCTCACCGATCCAGCTACCTTGCTGTGTCAGCTGACTCCAGAACTGCTGGTAATACTCTTGGCTGTGGCGTCCGGATTTCAGTAGTCGCGGGTTTTTCCCGATCACTTCGTCGCGGCTGTAGCCAGTGATCGTGGTGAAGGCGTCATTGACCTCGATGATGCTGCCGTCCAGCGCCGTGATCATGCTGCCTTCTGCCTTCTTTCGCTCGCTGATGTCTGTGTGCGTCCCGATGGTACGCAGTGGCTTGCCGTTGGGGTCGCGGCTCACGATCATGCCGCGGCTCAGAATCCATTTGTAGCTCCCGTCCTTGCAGCGCAGGCGGTATTCAACCTCGTAGCGCGATGCCTTGCCGGCGATGTAGTCGGCGTCACTGGTCAGCACGGCTTGCCGGTCATCGGGGTGAATCCGGCTTTCCCATTCCTGGTGATTGGCAAGGATTTCATCCTCTGCGTAACCCAACATCTCTTTCCAGCGCCGGGAATAGCTTTCCTGGCCAGTTTGCAGGTCTCTGTCCCAGACACCGTCGCCAGCGCCCTCAATGGCAAACTTCCACCGGAACTCGCTCTCCTCGAGCGCTTGCATCAGTTTGTTCTTTTCCTCCAGTTGGTGCGCCATATCGGCGTGGGACTGGCGTTCGAGAGCGACGTTCAGTTCCTGGCGACGCGCGCGCAGCACGGCCAGGCCGGTCAGTATCGCAAACAGCACGCCGCCAGCGATGGCAGCCATGGATACCAGGCGCACCGTGTCATAGCGATCCATAGCCGCCTGGTATTCCTGCTTGGCCACGCTGAGCTGAATCTGCATCAGGCCTTCAAGGCCCAACTGCAAGTTTGCGTCCAGCGGGAGGATCTTGTCGCGGATCAAGCCCTGAACAGTGGCAAGGTCATTGACACGCAGGGCCGCCACGGCTGGCGCCAGACCCTGTTGCTCGAAGTTGATCTGATCCTGTTCAAATCTGGCTGCGAGCTTTTCTTCCTCCTTGGTGAGGTAAGTGGCCTTGTAGGCAGCCCACGTCCTGCCGATCACGGCCGAGGTACTTCCCAGTTCAGCGAGATTGCCGGCACTTGCCTGTGGCCTTGGATCCAGCACGCTGGCATCGATCAATAGGCGGCCGCGCAATAACTGATGCTGAATGTCGCCGAGCAATCCGATGGCGACCGTGCGGTTCTCGTACACAGTCTTCAAGGCAGCATTCGACTGCGTGATGCCATACAGGCCCAGGCTGCCAATGGCCAGCAGCAGCGTTGACAAGACAGCTACCAGCAGGAACAGGCGCGTCGATGACTTGAGATGGCTCATTGCAACTTGCTGTCGACCCAGGCAACCACCGCGCGGGGGCTGAAGGGCTTGACGAAATAGGCATCGGCACCGCGCTGGCGCGCATCTTTATCGTCCGCAGTCTGACCGCGCGCGGTGATCATTCCAACAATGATGTCTTTGAGCCTGGCGTCACTCTTGATGAAATCGAGCAGTTGCAAGCCATCCATGGCACCTGGCATCATGACGTCGAGCAGTATCAGTCGAGGCTGGTGAAGCTCGATCAGCTCCAAGGCGGCAGTGGCGCTCTCGGCTTCGAGCAGCTGGTATTTTTTGCCCAGGGCGACGCGCATCAGCAGACGGATATCCGCACTGTCATCAACGACCAGAATAGTGTCTCGCCCGGACCCCACTGGCCCGATGGTTTGTTGCGTCATCGCTGTTCCTGTGTCGATCTGTTTCTTGATTGGCTCGCAAAGGTCCAACCTTTCGCGTGAACCACTATACCCTGTTTGTCCAGGACACGTATCTTGCTTCCTTAACGGTTAATCCCTGTACACTTCGCCGCAATGAACCAAGCCGAGATTGAGCAGGCGACCGGCCTGTCACGCGAAGTGTTGCGTAAGTGGGAACTGCGCTACCAGTTTCCTGTGCCCGAGCGCGGTGCGCGCGGACAGCGCCTCTATCAAGCCAAAGACTTGCCCAAGCTGCGACTGATCACGCAGCTGATGGCGCAAGGCCTGCGCCCCGGCAAGCTGGTGCCCTTGTCTTTGAAACAGTTGCAGGGTTTGCTGGAGAGCAGCGTTACCGAGCCGGGCGCACCGGTGCTGGATGCTGCGGCGCAGCAATTGCTGGCCTGTCTGGCGCCTGGCAGCGTGCCCGGGACGGTGCGCAACTACATCGCCGGGTTGATCGAGGCGGACGGTCTGGCCGAGTTTGCGCTACACCGCTTGCCCGCTTTCAATCAGGCGGTGGGTGACGCCTGGGCGGGTGGTCGCCTTGGCGTGCACGCCGAGCATCATTACTCCGATGCCGTGCAGGCCGTCGTGCAGAGTCACTTGCTCGGGCGAAAGCCAAAGGACCTGCAGCAGCGCATCCTGCTGACCACGCCACCTGGCGAATCGCATGTATTGGGCTTGCTGTCGGTGCAGGTAGCGCTGACGCTGCAAGGTGCAGATTGTTTCAATCTGGGTGCCCAGACACCGGTCGCCGACGTGCTCCAAGCGGTCAAGGATTGGGACATCACGGTGCTTGCCATCTCGGCGAGTCTGGCGTTGCGGCCCGATATTGCGCGCCCGTACCTGGTGGCACTGCGTCGGGCGGTACCCAGGCGTTGCGCGATCTGGGCCGGCGGCCAGGGTTTTGCGTTTCTGCAGGCTTCACCGGTGGCGGGCGTCAAGGCTTTTGACAGCACCGAAGGCGCGATCAGAGCCTGGCAGAAGATCACTAAGACCCTGCCAGCAAGCTGACGACGACCGACAACAAACGCTGCACAACGGCGGTACGTTTCGCTCCAAAGCGGTCGCAGAAGATGCCTCAACCTCGCGTCGCAAACGCCTCAAACTCCGCAACCGGCAGCGGCTTGCTAAACAGATAGCCCTGATAGGTATGGCAGCCCAGAGAAGACAAAAAGTCGCGCTGCGCCTCAGTCTCGACGCCTTCGGCAATCACGCCCAGCCCCATGCTGGTGGCCATCGCGATGACGGCCCGGGAAATCGCTGCATCGTCGGGGTCCATCAGGATATTGCGCACAAAGCCCTGGTCGATCTTGAGTCGCTCCAGCGGTAAGCGCTTAAGGTAGGACAGGGATGAATAGCCGGTGCCAAAGTCGTCAATGGCAAAACCAATGCCAATCGCTTTGAGTGCGTTCATCTTCAAGATCACATCCTCGGCGTCGGCTATCAGTACTGACTCTGTCAGTTCCAGCTTGAGCCGCTGCGGATTGGCCCGCGTACGCTCCAGCGTTGCCAGGATCTGGCTGACAAAGTTGCTTTCACGAAATTGCCGCGCGCTGACGTTGACAGCAATGCTCAGGTGTGCCATGGCAGGCTGGGCGGCCCACGCGGCCAACTGCTGGCAGGCGGTCTCCAGCACCCAACTGCCGATGGGCAGGATCAGACCTGTCTCTTCTGCCAGCGGGATGAACTCGGCCGGCGAGACCATGCCACGCTTTGGGTCAAACCAGCGCACCAAGGCTTCAACGCCGACGATGCCATCGCTATCCGAGACTTGCGCCTGGTAGTAAAGCGTGAACTGCTGGTTTTGGATCGCCTCTTCCAAAGCCGCCTCCAATTTCACCCGGGAATCGACCACAGCCTGCATTTGCGGATCGAAGAAGCGAAGCATGTTGCGCCCGCCAGACTTGGCCTGGTACATGGCCATCTCAGCCCGCTTCAAAGGCTCAAGCGTATCTTCGTACTGTTCGCCGAACATGGTGATGCCTATGCTGGCAGTGCACGAATTCGTTGAGCCGGCCAAGTGGTAAGGCTTGTTGAGAGCCTCAAGCATCTTGTTGGCCACCGTCTGGGCCTGTCTGAGCGCGATCTGCGGGTCCAGATTCAGATGATCCAGAAGCACAACAAATTCATCACCGCCCAGTCGAGCCACGGTGTCGCCGTCACGCACCGCTGCACTCAGCCGTTTGGCAGCGCGTTGCAGCACCTCATCGCCCTGTGCATGTCCGATGGCGTCGTTGAGGCTCTTGAAACGGTCCAGATCAACCAGCAGCAGCGCGCCCTGACGCTTCTCGTTTTCCCCGGCGATCATGGCTTGCTGTAGCTGGATGATCAGCCTGCGCCGGTTGGGCAAACCGGTCAGCAAATCGGAGTACGCCAGGCTCTCGATCTGTTCCTCGGCGGCCCTGGCGGAGGTGATGTCGCTGAAGGCGCCCACATAGTGTGTCAGCAAGCCCTGTGCATCCTTCACGGTGCTGATAGTGAGTTGTTGCGGATAGACCGTGCCATTTTTGCGCCGGTTCCATATTTCGCCATGCCATTGACCGGTACGGGAAACGCACTCCCACATGGCGGCATAAAAGTCTGCGCCATGTTTGCCTGAACTGAGCAGGCGAGGTGTGTGTCCCACTGCCTCTTCGGCCGTGTAACCCGTGATCTCGCTGAAGCCCTTGTTGATCCGCAGGATCACCTGCTGTGGATTGGTGATGAACATGGCTTGCTGCGACTCGAAGGCCACCGCAGCGATGCGCTGGGATTCTTCGGCGAGCTTGCGCTCGGTGATGTCGCGCTGGATTGAAATCCAGTGCGTGTACCAACCGGCTTCGTTGGCCAGAGGAACAATGTCGATCTCGCTCCAGAATTCACGCCCATCCTTGGTGTAATTGAGCACTTCCTCACGCACCGGCTTCCACTGTCTGAGGGCCTGTCCCATGCGCTTGATCGTGGCCGGATCGGTCTTGGGTCCCTGTAGCATGCGAGGTGTGCCACCAAGGGCTTCTTCCCGCGTGTAACCTGTGGTGCGCTCGTAGGCGTCGTTGACAAACAGAATGCGTGGGCCGGGCAATTCAAATGGCTCTGCCTCAGTGATCACAATCACGTCATTGGCTCGGTCAATGCATTTTCTGAAAAGATTGAGATCTTCCAGTATTTTTTTGCGCTGCGTGACATCGCGCTGAATACCCACGAACTGGGTCACATTGCCGGCTTCGTCAAAGACGGGATTGATGGATAGATCGTTCCAGAACGGGGTGCCATCCTTGCGGTAATTGAGGATCTCGCCGTGAAACGGCTGCTTGGCGTTAAGAGCCGCACGCATTTCCAATACGACATCTGGCTGACTATCGGGCCCTTGCAGAATGCTGCAGGGTTTGCCCAGCATTTCCTCACGGGAGTACCCGGTGATTCTGACGAACTCGTCATTGACATAGGTCGTCAATCGGTCGGCTCCGCTGATCAGTACGCCCTGGGAAATCTGACTCAGGGCCTGCTCGCGCAACCGTATGTCCGCCATGTTCTCCAGCAAACGCGTATCCCTGAGCCTGCGCTCTGTGCTGTCGCTCAGCACGATACGGATTTCGTCATGGCCGTCCCTCTGCACGACGCTGCTGATGAGCTTGGCCCAGAACGGCTGACCCTGCCCGGTCACCATTTGCAGTTCTATGCTCTGAGTCTGCCTGCTGGCAAGCAATTGCTTGCGGTGCAGGTAATAGCTATCCTGGTGCTGGGGTGCTATGAAATGACTGAAGCGCTGGTTGAGCAGTTGCTGGCGGGAACTGGCGAGCAGGCTGGCGGCAGTGAGGTTGGCCTCCAGGATCAACCCCTTCACGCTGACTGTGCAATATCCGACCGGCGCCAAATCATAGAGGTCGAAATAACGCTCACGCTCGCTGTAAAGGTCACGTTGTGCCTGACGCAGTTCCTCGGACTGCATCTCCAGTTCAATCTGGTGTACCCGCAGTTCGTACAACGCCTCATGCATTTCTTCGGGCGAGAGGTTCCTGTCGTTCTTTGAATCCGCTGAGACAGAGTTCCGAGCAACCGCTGCGGCACGTTGTCGCAACGCCGCTGAATCGGGGGCAGAAGGTGTCACCAAGCCCCCCTTCGACGGTGGGTGAATCGTCTCTTTAATCGTCATGTCGGGCCTCTGGCTGCGAGCTGCTTTTCCGACAGAATATACCCAATTTGACGAATTGCGATGACGCCTCCTCACTCAAAGGTCTGATTGGCGCCTTGTTTCAGTTCTGGTTGATGTGAGGCGGCAATTCAGCAGGTCCCAGTTGAATCGCTCCTGACTGGTACTCAAGTGGTGCGATCGGACTGCCCGTTTGCGGGCGCTGCCGGATACCCGCTTGCGCTGCCCTGCTGTCAACTGGTTCTCGGCCGCCAGCGTCAGCAATGTGGATTGGCCGCCGCCAACCGGGCGGCAGCTTCATGGAGAGCCAACAGGCTAAATGAGCGGCGCTCCACAAAGGTCGAATGGAACGTCCAATGTCGGTTAACGGGCGAGCATTTCGAGAAAATCATCGTCGGGAACGGGCACTTCCCTGCCCTCCACCAATGTCAGCTGAGCGGAACTTCCATTTGCAGTCACGTGAAAGCAGGCGTTAGGGTGGCAACGCCAGACACCTTTGTTAAGTAAATCTTCGACACTAAAGACGTCGTTGCTGTCGACATCGGGTACAGTGACACACCACGCTGACGGGCTCGCGTCAGACGAACAATTCACCGACACG
>CAIYGK010000229.1 GCA_903925725.1 uncultured beta proteobacterium
ATCAGACCCAGGTGGACCACCACCACGTGGACCTCCCGGCCATGCAGCTTGACCTCAACATGCAGCAGGCCTCGCTGCTCAAACCGATGGTCCGATATATCCTCGTGCTGATGCGCAGACACCGGCCAGCGCGACAGAACAGCATTGCCATGTTCGCCATGCCGGGTCAATGCGTTCGTCCGGTAGACCGCCTCGTAGCCTTCGGGCGCCAGATAATTTGCCTGCGGCAGATCCGGCCAGTGCGGGAAGTGGCGCTCTTCCACGCGGTGCAGTTTGCGTACTTCCTGCAGGCAGACAATGTCGGCGTCGAACTGTTCCACCGCGTGACCCAGGTTGTGAATTTCCAGGCGGCGACGTGGCCCGAGGCCCTGCACCCCCTTATGGATGTTGTAAGTGGCAACACGCACAGTATTCACGCCGAAACCCCGATCGAGGCCAGGTGACTCAATAGCAGGATCGCCTCTGCGTTGGACGGTGAAAAGCATTGTTGCGCCGCTTCCCGATAGGGTAACCATTGATGGGCCGTGTGCTCCCGCTGGTTCAGGCAGATTGGCACCCGAGACGGTAGCCGCAAGCCAAACAGATGCTCCGTATTGCGCGTCACGCCGGGCCCGTAGCGCCACTGCCACTCAGGATAGATGTCATACACATTTTCCACCCCCCAGTCGCACAAATCTGCATGAAGCGGCGTGCCAGGTCGGCAGTCAATCCCCGTCTCCTCATGGACTTCCCGATAAGCGGTCTGAAGATAGGGCTCTTCCAGCGCGTCCTTGCTACCAGTCACGGATTGCCAAAAATCAGCCACGTCGGCGCGCTTGATCAGTAACACATCCGGACCCGGGGTGTAAATCACCACCAGTACGGATTCGGGAATTTTGTAGGCCATCGGCATAGGAAAGAGCGCTGTGAGCGCCCTTTCATTGTGCCTGAAGCCCGGCTCAGGGCCAGATCAGCCAGCTTTGACCGGCTCCGGCGTGCGCAGCCTGATGTGCAGTTCGCGCAGCTGTTTCTCATCAACAGGAGACGGCGCCTGTGTCAGCAAACATTGGGCTCGCTGCGTCTTGGGGAAGGCGATCACATCGCGTATCGATTCCGCTCCGGTCATCAGCGTGATGATGCGATCCAGTCCAAAGGCGAGGCCGCCGTGCGGTGGCGCCCCATATTGCAAGGCATCTAGCAGAAAGCCAAACTTTTCCTGCGCTTCTTCGGGTGTGATCTTCAGTGCGTCAAACACTTTTTGCTGCACATCGGCACGGTGAATACGAACCGAACCCCCACCCATCTCCCAGCCATTGAGGACCATATCGTAGCCTTGCGAGATGCATTTCTCGGGCGCCGTCACCATCCAGTCCTCGTGTCCCTCCTTTGGCGCGGTGAAGGGATGATGCACAGCCGTGTAGCGCTGTGCCTCTTCATCAAACTCAAACATCGGGAAATCCACCACCCAGAGCGGCCGCCAGGCCTTCTCGGACAAGGCATTTTTCTTGCCGAACTCGCTGTGCCCGATCTTGATGCGCAGCGCACCGATGGCGTCGTTGACGATCTTGCTCTTGTCAGCGCCAAAGAAGATCAGATCGCCGTTCTGCGCTCCGGTACGTGCCAGCACTTCGGTGATGGCCTTGTCATGCAGGTTCTTCACGACCGGGCTCTGCAGCCCGGGCCAGCGCGCACTCGCGTCACCTGGGCCTTTGCTCACATCATTGACCTTGATGTAAGCCAAACCCTTGGCACCGTAGATCTTCACGAATTCGCCATAGGCGTCGATTTCACTGCGGGCCAGACCGCCCACCTCGCGCGCACCGCCCGGAACGCGCAAACCGACGACACGACCATCCTTCATGTTGGCTGCGCCGGAGAATACTTTGAAGTCCACGTCCGTCATGACGTCGGTCAGTTCCGTGAATTCGAGCTTGACCCGCAAGTCGGGCTTGTCGGAGCCATACCGGTGCATCGCTTCACTGTAAGCCATCACCGGAAACTCACCAAGATCAACGCCCATGGTGTTCTTGAAGACGGTGGTGATCATGCCCTGCACCAGATCACGAATGTCCTGTTCAGTGAGGAAGGATGTTTCAATATCGATCTGCGTGAACTCTGGCTGACGGTCAGCACGCAGGTCTTCATCACGGAAGCATTTCGTGAGTTGGTAATAGCGGTCATACCCGGCAATCATCAACAACTGCTTGAACAGTTGGGGGCTTTGCGGCAAGGCAAAAAAGTGACCGTCATGGACACGGCTCGGTACCAGGTAGTCACGTGCGCCCTCCGGAGTGGATTTCCCGAGCATCGGCGTTTCAATGTCGAGGAAGCCATGGGAATCCAGGTACTTTCGAACCTCCATGGCAACGCGATAACGCAGCATCAGATTGTTCTGCATGTAGGGGCGACGCAGGTCAAGCACCCGGTGCGTCAGACGTGTAGTTTCACTCAAGCTCTCGTCATCGAGTTGAAACGGCGGGGTCACCGACGGATTGAGCACGGTCAACTCGTGGCACAACACCTCCACCTTGCCGCTCTTGAGGTTCTCGTTGATCGTGCCCGTTGGGCGTGATCGAACCAAGCCCCTTACCTGAATGCAAAACTCGTTACGTAAACCTTCCGCAACCTGGAACATGGCGGCGCGGTCAGGGTCGCACACTACCTGCACATAGCCCTCGCGATCGCGAATATCGACAAAGATAACGCCGCCATGATCGCGACGACGATTCACCCAGCCACACAGGCTGACAGTCTCACCCAGAAGGGCTTCGGTCACAAGACCGCAATAGTGGGAACGCATGGCCATAAACAACTTTCAATGCCGCCACCCGGGGTGGCGCAGGTTAGTAACAACTCAACTATTTTCGTGCACGGGCAGGCAGCGCGCCTGGCGCTACCGAGCCCATGGATATGACATAGGTAAGCGCCTCATCAACGCTCATCTGCAGTTCAATCACTTCGGCACGTGGCACGATCAGAAAAAAACCACTGGTCGGGTTTGGCGTCGTTGGCACGTAAACACTGACAAAATCCTGGCCGAGTTGTGCCGCCACTTCGCCACTGGGCGTGCCGGTCTGAAACGCGATGGTCCAGACACCGGCTCGCGGATACTGAACCAGCATGGCAGTGCGAAACGCATTGCCATTGCTGGAAAAGAGGGTGTCAGAGACCTTCTTGACGCTGTTGTAAATTGATTTGAAGACCGGAATATGGGTAAACAGCCGCTCCCATTGCGCCAGCCACCAACGACCCGCCACATTGGTCACCAAGGCACCAGTTATCAACAAGGCAGAAAAAACGAGCAGGACGCCGAGCCCCGGAATGTGGCGCAGGGGTTCAATCATTTCCTTGGCAGAACCCGGCGTCAAGGCCGTCAGACCGGTCAGGACGCCACCAAAAATCGCATCCAGCAAGCCCACCAGCCAGAGCAGAACCCACAGCGTAATGGCCAGTGGCAGCCATACCAACAAGCCGGTGAGCAGGTACTTCTTGATTGGCACGGGAAACTTCTTTGCTAAATCGAGATCAGTGGCAGGCGCAGCCACCGGTGGCGGACGCTGCTGGTGAATCAACCTTGGTCGGTGCAGCAGTCTGGTTGGCGCTGTCGCCGGCCGGTTTTGCCGGAGCTGAAGTGTCGGCAGCCACGCTTGCCGGTGCCGCAGTACCCTTGAAGTCAGTGGCGTACCAACCTGAGCCCTTCAACTGAAAACCGGCGGCTGTCAGTTGCTTTTTGAAAGCGGAAGCTCCGCAAGTCGGACAATCCGTCAGTGGCGAGTCCGACAACTTTTGCAGTACATCCTTGGCAAACCCACAGGACTCGCATTTATAGGCGTAAATTGGCATGGCGTTAGGGCTCGGATCTCAGGTTGCAAAGCCTTTGATTATAGGCCTCGGCGCATGTACAGATACACTCATCAGACGCCATCAGAAATGATGGAACCGGCCCACCATTTGCATGACGAGTACCCCCAGCACAAAGCCAAAGCAGCCATACACCAGACCCTGTAACAGCCGGTTGGTCCGCTTCTGCTCCAGCAGGAGCGCGTTCAACACTTCGGATGACCCGGACCGGCCGCCCTTGAGAAAGTCAACCAGCAGGCGAGGCAATTCTGGAACCAGCTTGGCATACAGTGGCGCCTCATTTCGCAATTGCTCGATCAACTTCTTGGGTCCAATCTGGTCAATCATCCAGCGCTCCAGAAACGGCTTGGCGGTGTTCCAAAGATCCAGATCCGGGTCGAGTTGTCGCCCCAGGCCCTCAATATTCAGCAACGTCTTTTGCAGCAGCACTAACTGCGGCTGGATTTCAACTGAAAAACGCCTCGATGTCTGAAACAAGCGCATCAAGACGAGGCCAAGCGAGAAATCCTTGAGCGGGCGGTCAAAGTAGGGCTCGCAAACCGAGCGGATTGCCGACTCGAGTTCGTCAACCCGAGTCGTCGCCGGCACCCAGCCTGACTCGATGTGCAATTCCGCCACGCGTTTGTAGTCGCGCCGGAAAAATGCCGTGAAATTGTGTGCCAGGTATTCCTTGTCCGACCGGCTGAGGGTACCGATGATGCCGAAATCGAGCGATATATACCTGCCAAAGGTCGCCGGCTCAATGCTCACTTGAATGTTGCCCGGGTGCATGTCGGCATGAAAAAACCCATCGCGAAACACCTGGGTGAAGAAGATCGTCACGCCATCGCGGGCCAGCTTTGGAATATCAACACCAGCTGCTCGCAGGCGCTCGACCTGGCTGATCGGCACCCCGTGCATACGCTCCATGACAATGACGTCCGGCATGCAGTAGTCCCAGAACATCTCGGGCACGAGCACCAGGTCAAGTCCGGCCATATTGCGGCGCAGCTGCGCTGCGCTTGCGGCCTCACGCACCAGGTCGAGTTCGTCGTGCAGGTACTTGTCGAACTCGGCGACCACTTCGCGCGGTTTAAGACGCCGCCCGACGCTTGAAAACCCATCGACCCAACCCGCCATCATGCGGATCAAACTCAGGTCCTTTTCAATCGCAAGCAACATGCCGGGTCGCAGCACCTTGACCGCCACCTCGCGAGCGCGCCCATCGCGATCCTTGAGCACAGCAAAATGCACTTGCGCGATCGACGCGCTGGCAACCGGCTCCCGGTCAAAAGAAACAAAGATGTCGGCGACTTTCTTCTGGAAGGAGCGCTCGATGGTCGCAATCGCCAGATCGCTGTCAAATGGCGGAACCCGATCCTGCAATTTCGCCAGTTCGTCCGCAATATCGGTCGGTAGCAGATCACGCCTCGTTGACAGCACCTGACCGAACTTGACGAATATCGGTCCCAGGCGCTCGAGCGCCTGGCGAATTCGCTGGCCCGGCGAGGCTTCAAGATTTCGTCCGAACGCCAAGATTCTGGCCAGTCTGTCAAGCCAGGGTTTCTGGAAGGCGGTCAGAAACAGTTCGTCAAGACCATAACGGAACAGCACCCAAAAGATGAAGGCGCCCCGAAATAGACGCGTCATAACGAAGCCTTTTTGGCGCCTGTTGCCGAGGCTCCACCCATGAACTGTCGCAAAGCGCTCGCCATACCCCGAGCGGCCTGCCCCAAAGTGTGGGCCTGCGCGTCGCCCAGCACGCGAGCCAGGTCTTCTTCGATATCCCACCGGACATGGTCCACAAGCCAGTTGACCTCGGCGGCAAGTTGCACATCTCCGACGATGCGAACCGCCGGCCGCTCGCCGCGCAGCAGGTCCTGGGCCAATGCCACTGGAGATTCCTGACTTACCGCCAGAACCAGATCAGCCGGTGTCTCAGGAGCCGCAAGATCCAACAGACCAGCCGGGGTGGCCAACAGCCGCATCGACAGCGAACGCCATTGCAATAGAACGACACGCCCCTGTTGCCGCGCCACGCGACTTGTGGCCTGTGGCTCCTGCAGCAAAATGTGGTTCAGCAGCAATACGATGCGACGCTGGACCTCATCGACCAGCCAGAGCGGAGGCGGCAAATCCGCAAAAGGGGTGCCTTGCAGCAAGCCTTCAAGCAAAGAAAAAGGGGACTGTGTTGCCATAGTCCCCTATTATTCCCTGAATCGCGCTGGCCCTACTGCAGAGCTTGCACTCCAGCCACCAACCAGCCACTCTTTCCACTCTTGGTCTTGGTCATGTTCCAGGCTTCACGGAACGGGCTGGCGCCGGCGGACGGCTCCTCGCGAATCATGCCCGAAAACTCCACGCTCGCCATATATTCGTCGGCGAGTTCCTCTATGCCAAGAAGCTGGGCTTCGATCATCACAACCTCCGTCACGTCGCCCTGCCCTCCGGACTGGGCTGCACGATCGGCGATTTGCGTCTGGATCTCCTTGAGCATCGTGTCAGTCATCATGGCGCGCAAAGTATCAATGTCCGATCTGTCCCACGCCGCCTGCAGGGAAATGAAATTCTTCTTGGCTGCTTGCAGAAACCCTTGCACATCAAAGCCAGCGGGAATACCCCAGGTTTGCGAACCAGTCAAGGCCGAGCCAATGATGGACCCGGAAGCGTCAGGCAAGGCACGCAGCGAGTCGAAGCTCGAATTGTTGCGCTCCCACGGGCGGGCTGAAGCATCGTTGCCTACATTTTCCGGACTGTAGCTCGCCGGCGTCTGGGCGATGGCGGCTGGGCCCGCACCCTGAAACGCAAATGGAGTGCTGGACGTATCACGTAGCGGTGCCGCTGTCTGAGTGGTCCTGCGTGAGCGCATGAACCAGCCAATCGCCATCATGACGAGCAAAGCCAGCAACGCAAACATCATGAACTCGGCGATCGCACCGCCACCAATGCCCAGAGAACTCGCCAACCAGGCCAGGCCCAATCCAGCCGCAAGTCCGCCCAACATCGCTCCCCAAGGTCGCTTCGGCGCCACTGGCGCAACTGGAGGCGGCGTCGGAGCCGGTGCCGCCGGCTTGACCGCACCCTGTGCTGGCGCTGCCTGGCGCTGTGTCACATTGCTCGATTGCTGACCGATCGATCTGCCACCGCCCAGGCGCTTTGCCTCGGCGTTCACACCCGCGAGCAGCAGGAACACCGCAAACAGCACTGACCAGAATTTCATGACATCTCCCAATATATTCAATGGCCTATGTGAGGCCTGCAGGCAATATCTCAAGCTTCAACACTTGATGCCAACATGCAGGGCCACCAGGCCAGCGGTCAGATTGTGGTAATCCACGTGACCAAAACCACAAGTCTTCATCAATTCCTTGAGCGCCTGCTGCCCCGGGTGCATGCGGATGGACTCGGCCAGGTAGCGATAACTGGCATCATCCCCGGCCACCAGCTTGCCCAGCTTCGGCAGGATATTGAACGAATACCAGTCGTAGGCTTTCTCCAGTGGCGGCGCAACTTTGGAGAATTCCAGCACCAGCAGTTTTCCACCGGGCTTGAGCACACGGTTCATCTCGGTCAACGCAAGCTCCTTGTGCGTCATATTGCGCAGGCCAAAAGCCACACTGACAAGATCAAAATGGTTGTCCGGAAACGGCAGCTTTTCCGCGTCACAAACCAGGGTTGGCAGCACCACACCGGCATCGAGCAAGCGGTCGCGACCGGTGCGCAACATGGCTTCATTGATGTCGGTATGCACGACGCGTCCGCTCTTGCCCACCTTTTTGGAAAATGCCAGCGCCAAGTCGCCCGTGCCGCCGGCAATATCCAGTACCTGATCACCCTCACGCAGATTGGCCACAAGCACCGTGAATGCCTTCCACGCGCGGTGCAAGCCCATCGACATCAGGTCATTCATCAGATCGTATTTGGGCGCCACCGAATCAAAGACGCCACGAACATGCCTGGCCTTTTCGGCTTCATCTACGGTTCGATACCCGAAATGTGTTGTTGTCATGGGCACAATGTTAATTCAATGGCTTGCGCAGGAGGACGCAGCCTTGGCCGGCATGGGTGTGTCGCGGTCAACACCAGCAGTCTTCAGGCGCTCCGAATAGTCTGCCCACAACTGATCCTGCCGCGATCCCAGAAAGTAGAGATAGTCCCAGGAATAGATTCCGGTGTCATGCCCATCCGAGAAAGTCGGCTGCACCGCGTAGTTGCCTACCGGCTCCAGACCCGTCAGCAGCACGTCGCGCTTGCCAGTCTGAAGAACCTCCTGCCCCGGTCCGTGCCCCTGAACATCGGCTGAAGGCGAGTACACCCGCATCAGTTCAAACGGAATGCGGAACTCCGCGCCGTCAGTGAAGCTCACCTCAAGCACTCTGGACTGGCTGTGCACTGTGAGAGCCTGCGGCGCCGGGGCGCCGGTTTGCAAACCTGCCATATGGAAGTTACCTCAAAAAAGTGATCACACAAGCCGGATTATTGCGCACTCATTTGGTCGTGAAGGTAAATGCACCATCCCAGTCGTCCCCGGGTGGCTGCCCACGCAGGTAAGTAATGCGCTTTGCATACACCTGATAGAGGTAACGCTGCGGATACTTGGTCCGCAACTCGGCAAAGTTTTCCTCTGCCTGGTCCCAGCGCTGTTGCCGGTACACAGCCAGCGCCGCGTTATAAAGTGCCAATTCTTCCAGGAGGCCAGGCGGTTCTTCGCCCTGTGGGCAGACAGGCTCAAAAATTCCAACAGGTTTGTCTTTGCCCTTGACACGTACCCGATCGAGATCGCGGTACAGAAAGTCCGGCACAGCGGCGCGGGTGAACTCGCTGACCATGATCTGCACGCCATATTCCTTGGTCAGCCCTTCGAGTCGCGAACCCAGATTGACCGCATCGCCCATCACGGTATAGGCCAGGCGGAATTCAGAGCCCATGTTGCCGACCGTCATTTCGCCTGTGTTGAGCCCCACTCCGATCGTGATCGGCGGCCAGCCCTTGGCCTTGAAGTGGTCCTGCAGCGCCTCCAGCTTGGTGAGCATCTCCATGCCCGCCAGCAAGGCATGACGGGCGTGCTGCGGGTCATGCAGTGGAGCGCCCCAAAAGGCCATGATGGCGTCGCCCATGTACTTGTCAATGGTGCCACGGTGCTGGTGAATCACATGCGTCATCGGCGTCAAGTACTCATTCATCAACTGCGTCAGCTGCGTCGGGTCCAACCCTTCCGAAATTGTCGTGAAGCCGCGCACGTCAGAAAAAAGCACCGTCAATTCCCGGCTTTCACCCACCAGTGAGTAAGCACCTGGGTCCTTCGACATTTCATCGACCAATTCGGGAGGCACATACTGACCGAAAAGGCCAGTCAGCAGTCGCTTGCCGCGGTCCTCGACGAAAAAGCCGTAAAGCGTGTTGAAGACAAAAAGCAACGTCGCCAGCAACAGGATTGATGCGATGGGCAGGACTTGGTTGTAGATGCTCCACGAAAACGTATCGAACCCAAATAGCACTGCTACCAACGAAAGAAACAGAATCGTTGATCGAAGTGGATTGATGGCAGGCAGAGCCAGTGCCAGTAAAACACCAACGATGAACAGCAGTCCAAATTCGTATGTCGGGGCGTGAGTCGGACGCCCCATAATGTTGCCATCGACGATGCCCATGATCAGGTTCGCATGCATCTCAACACCAGCATAGACCTGTTGCATTGGCGTAGAGCGCAGGTCCTTCAAGCCAGGCGCCGTAGAG
>CAIYGK010000230.1 GCA_903925725.1 uncultured beta proteobacterium
GATCTCCTCACGCGTCATGCCCATCAGCAAACCGGTGCTGACCGCCACCAAGGCCGACTTTGTGAAAGCACCGGTGGCAAAGGCATTGGGCTCGCCGTCAAAAATCCCGACCTCCGGCATACCGATGCCAGCCTTGTCAGCAAGTTTGCGCACGGTCTCGACAATCCAGGCTTCGTCGGCATTTTGCGGTTGGTTGATGACGCGCACGCCGGAGCTCCATTTGGCCATTGGCTTGCTGATCAATAGCGAAATGATGGCACCACCAAAGCCCATCACCAGCGCAAAGCCAAGCAGTGAGCCCAGATTCATGCCGTTGGCTGTCAGGTAGCGGTTGACGCCCAGCAGGCTGGCTACAACACCGAGCACCGTCACCACCAGCACATTGGTCAAGACAAAGAGAAGAATACGTTTCATGGTTTCCTTTACATGCGTCCTGTATCAGCAAGGCGCAGGCCACGATGGTAAGGGCAGGCGCTGCGAATTCAAGATCTTGGCAGACGAAAGACACTCGTGTCAGCGTAAAAGATCGGATTTTCATTGGCTGGCCACCAGTGCGGCACGCCCAGTACCGGGAGATGGGCAAAGGGCTTGGACGCCAGTTTTTCGGCGCTCAAATCCTGCACCAGCCAGGTGTCCAGTTCCGCTACCGTCTGGCACTGCGACGGCGCCCGATACACATGTGCCGTGATCGCCTTGCGCGGCTGCGCCAATTTTTCCAGTAAAGCGTGACCCAACAGCAGCAGTTGCGCCTCCTGCCAGAGTGGACGCAGGCGCCCAAAGAGGCTCTGCCAGTCCTTGGCCGCCAACGCATTCCAGAGTGCGTCCGGCGTTTGAAGCACGGCAGCGTTCTCGTCAAACAGCGTCAAACCGTCGCGTGCCGGTCCGCGCACCGGCTGGATGCCAGTCTGGGCTATCTGTGCCACGTGCAGCTGATTGAGTCGCTTCTTGGTCAACGGGAACTGCAACCAGGCCAGACCATTGAAGAAATCGTGCAAACCCTCGCGCGTGGGCACACAACCCGTGTCGAAAATGTGCTGCTCGTAGGCTACCGTCTCAGGCAGTTCGCTCTGCGGCACAAAGGGCACCGGGAAGCCATGCAGCATCGATGCGGCATGGTTCAACGCCGCCGCTTGAGATTGGCCGCCCGCTATCGATCCGGCGGCTGCCTCACCCACACTTCGCCATGGAGCCAGCCAAGGCGCATTCCAGTCAATCAGGCCAACTTCCACTGCAGGATTTCACCCGACCGAAGCGGTTTCAGAAGTGCCTCGCCAAAGGCAAAGCTCTCGGGCACCGTCCAGTTCTCGCGGCGCAGCGTGATGGTGCCAGTATTGCGCGGCAAGCCGTAGAAATCAGCACCGTGGAAGCTGGAAAAAGCCTCCAGCCTGTCCAGCGCACACGCTGCGTCAAACGCTTCGGCGTAGAGTTCCATGGCCGCATTGGCCGTGTAGCAACCGGCACAGCCACTGGCGTTTTCTTTCAGGTGCGCGGCGTGCGGCGCACTGTCGGTGCCAAGAAAGAATTTGTTCGACCCACAGGTCGCTGCCTGCACCAGCGCCAGTCGGTGCTGCTCGCGCTTGAGCACAGGCAGGCAATAGTAATGCGGCCGGATGCCACCCGTGAAGATGGCGTTGCGGTTGTACAGCAGGTGGTGTGCCGTGATGGTGGCTGCGGTAAAGCGATCAGCCTCCTGCACGTACTGGGCCGCTTCACGCGTCGTGATGTGTTCAAGAACGATCTTGAGTTCCGGAAAATCGCACCGCAGGGGAATAAGTTGCGTGTCGATAAAGACGGCTTCTCGATCAAACAGATCAATCTCAACTGCCGTCACCTCACCATGCAGCAGCAGCGGCATGCCGGCGTGCTGCATCGCTTCTAGCGTCCGGTACGTCTTGCGCAGATCGGTCACGCCGGCGTCGCTGTTGGTGGTGGCACCTGCCGGGTACAGCTTGACGGCCACGACACCGGCGTCCTGCGCCCTGTTGATTTCGTCGGGGGGCAAGTTGTCGGTGAGGTAGAGCGTCATCAAGGGCTCAAAGCTCAGGCCTTCAGGTACCGCAGCACGAATGCGTTCGCGATAGGCCAGCGCGGCCGCAGTTGTCGTGACGGGCGGGCGCAGATTGGGCATGATGATGGCGCGAGCAAATTGCGCTGCCGTATGCGGCACCACGGTGTGCAGGGCATTGCCATCTCGCACATGCAGATGCCAGTCATCGGGTTGGATCAAAGTGATCGTTTGCGTCATGGTCGATATTGTCGCCATTACATCCGGCCTTCGAGTGGATAGCTGGGATCGGTATAACCTGGTGTCGACGGGTGACCGGGCCTGACCAGACTGTCCACCAGCGCTTCGTCTTCCTTGGTGAACACATAGTCCAGCGCCGGGGCATAGTGCTGCCACTGCGCCAGCGTGCGCGGCCCGGCAATAAGCGAACTCACCACGCGGTTCGCCAGCACCCAGGCACAGGCAAACTGCGCCAGACTGACGCCCTGGGCCTGGGCGTGCACCTGGAGTTGCTGCGCGATCAGCAGCGACTCGGTGCGAAACTCGGTCTCTGCAATGCGCTGGTCGGCGCGCCCGGCACGGCTGCCGGAGTCCGGCGCCTGGCCAGGCAGATACTTGCCGGTGAGCACGCCGCGGGCTATCGGACTGTAGGGCGCCACGCCGATGCCGTAATGTCCGCAAGCGGGCAGCACCTCCACTTCAGGCATGCGATTGAGCAGGTTGTAGTAAGGCTGGCACACGACCGGACCCGGCATGCCAAGCTGCCCGGCAAGACGCATCAGTTCGGCGATGCGCCAGCCGCGAAAGTTCGATACCCCCCAGTAGCGGATCTGGCCGGCGCGCAGCATGGCGTCCAGCGCACGCAGTGGCTCCTCGAGGTTCATGCCATTGAAGTCGCGGTGCAGGTAAAGAATATCCAGGTAGTCGGTCTGCAAGCGCGCCAGAGAGGCTGCCACCTCGCGCAGCATCCAGCTTTGTGAATAGCGGCCTTCGTTGACCCGATCCGACATGCTGTTGCCTAGCTTGCTTGCCAGCACCCAGTCCTGCCGCTGGCCCTTGATCAGTTCACCGACCATGGATTCAGATGCGCCTTTGGAATAGACGTCGGCGGTGTCGATGAAATTGACGCCCTGCGCGTGCGCATCGGCGACGATGGCGGCGGCCTCCTCGCGACCTGTCTGGTCGCCAAACATCATGGTGCCCAGACACAGGGTTGAAACTTTAAGCTGGCTGCGGCCAAGGGAGCGGTATTGCATAGGCTGCAGTCTATGCCATAGGCGGCCCTACGCCCTTGGCGCTACTGGCACCGTGGGAGAATCGCACGCACGGCCTGAGTCCAAAGACCCTTCATGCAGGAGCGCATTGCCCATGACCATTGAAATTTCAAAAGAGGCACGCAAGGAAGCCATCGCCTCCATCGAGCGCTACTTCACCGAGAACATGGAAGACAAAATCGGCAACATCGCCGCCGGTGCACTGCTCGGGTTCATTCTGGAAGAGATCGGTCCTGTCATTTACAACAAAGCAGTCACCGACGTGCAGGAGCGCCTGCAGTCACGCATCATGGAAGTCGATATCGAAATCCATGAAGACGAGTTTCAGTACTGGCGCAAGTTTGACCAGTTGCGAAAGCGCCGGTAGTGAGGGCTCTTACATTAAACAGATTGCATGCCGACAATATATTGCTATAATGCAATATAACTGGATGCCGAACCAATTGCCCGAGCCAAAGAAGTTCGCGATGACGGTTCCGTTATAGAAATCGTCGTCTGGCGCCTTGCACAGCCACTGTCGCCTTGCTGGCATCCCTACAAGTATCGGCTTTACTTCGGCGCCAGTGGCAAATGTCGTGTGCGCTATGACAACGAGCGAGGCAAGGGCGATCACCGACACGCCAACAATGTCGAAGAAGCCTATCAGTTTGTATCCATATCTCAACTGCTGGACGACTTCCAGCACGACGTCGAAACCTGGAGTTAGACCATGAAAGCCATCATCGAAATCGCCCCGCGTGGCTCGGTATTCGCAGTAGCGCGCAATCAACTCAAGGCTGCCGAGACCGACCGCTTATTCGGCGCTGATTACCACTTGAGCTTCGAATCCGCACGTGCCTTGTTCGCCGAACTGACGCCGGCGCGCATCGATCTGCTGGAGTCTTTGCGCCAATGTGGTCCCTGCTCAGTCTATGCACTAGCCAAGACAGTGGTTCGCAACTACTCCAACGTGCACACGGACGTTGCCAAGCTCGAAGAACATGGTCTGGTGCAGCGCACCCCGGAGGATGCTGTGTTTGTGCCGTTTGAGTCAGTGGAGATTCACCTGGACTTGTTCAAGAAGGCGGCGTGATGGAAGGAAACGGAAGTTTGCGATGAAGAGAAAGCGCGAACTTTTTTTACCGAGCTGACCGAAGGCTTTGACGCGCCGAAATCGCAGCGGGAAGGCAAGCTGACGCTCGCACATTCAAGGTCGAAAGCAAGCCAGCACCGGCGCTGTCCCCGCAAGACGTGGCAACCTGATCAGCAAAGACGTAGACAATAGGCACAGCAAGCCGTTCGAAACCAAGACGTAAGCCAAAAATGCCGATGGCTAGGGGTAAGTGGTTTCTGAGGGTTCGAACTTTTGATGGGAGTCTGTCCTATGCAACTAGAACAAAAAATAAGGGCACTGGTGGAGCAGGCCGGAATGGAGAGTTTTGTGCCGCGATCAGAGAGCTATGGCCACGCTGCTTCCACTGCTCTAGCACGGCTAACCGAAATTCAGCCACCGCCAAACCGCACATTGCTTGACGTTGAGAGGTCTCTCAAAATTCTTTCCGGCATTAGGGACCAATCAGTGCTGCCGCCTGTAAACGTTGACGAACCCCCAAGCACACTAACATCTTGTCGATACCGTCTAAGAGACGGATTCCATCGCTACCAATTTTCGCTAATTCTTGGGTTTACGCACATCCCCATTGTTGTCCTGCCCTATTTCGAACTTGAGACATAGCGGATTGAAACTTTGCAGCGCCGTTTGACTCCAGAGGGGCTACCCCCATACCCAGCCATCACAAATAGTGGAGTGCTCCGAACGCCTTCAATCTCTGCAAAACCGAAGTCCGAGGAGGCGTACGTTCATCGCGTTGTCGCGCGCGAGGTCAACGTCTTAAAACCGGTGGGGTTTGGGTGTCACCGTGCGGCTATTGCTACGCCTTCACTCAGTTTCATATGCGTCCGCTCAGGTACCGGGCTTTTCGACGCTTGGAAGCGGACATCTACTGCTGGGGCCCGGCCAAAAAATGGGTCAACAGACTCGATGTGGTCGACCTGCACCGCCCTTGACTTCGCCTTACAGAAGTCAGTCGCAGCCTGAACAGCTTTAGCCCGTTCTTCTGCCGCACTACCGTTACCGAGTACCCCGTGGGAACCAACCATGTAGTTTTCTGAGTCGAGTGCAACAACAGGGGCATGAGCTTGCCCTCGTTTTACGTATCCCTTAACCGAGACCATTAAGCGGACTTTCTTTGCTGGGCCGCCAGCCAGTTTCTCTCAAACCTCATCGGACTGACATAGCCCAAGGTTGAATGCAGTCTCGTAGCGTTGTAGAACGCTAGCCAATCCATCACCTCCGATTGTGCAGCCTGGCGCGTTGCAAATTGTCTGCCATGCATGCGTGCTCGTTTGAGCGAACCCCATAGGCTCTCGGTTGGCGCATTGTCCCAACAGTCAGCCTTGCGGCTCATTGAGCTTTTCATGCCGTATGCGCGCAGGGCGTCCTGAAACTCTGCGCTGCAATACTGACTGCCCCGGTCCGAGTGCACGATCAGGCCCGGCGCAGGCCTCCTGCGAAACCATGCCATGCGCAACGCATCTGTCACCAGTTTCTTCGTCATTCTTGGCCCAATCGACCAGCCAACCACTTGGCGACTGAACAGATCGAGCATTACCGTCAAGTACAGCCAACCTTCGTTGGTTGCCAGGTAGGTAATGTCGGTCGTCCAGACGGCGTTGGGAGTGGCCGGTGCGAAGTCACGCTCAATCAGATTGGGCGCAACCGCCAGATCATGCTTTGAATTGGTCGTGGCCTTGAATTTGCGCTTGGTTCTGGCTTTGATACCGTGTTGCGTCATGAGCCTGCGTACCCGTTCTTTGCCTACCCGGATGCCTCGGGCAAGGAGTTCTTTCCACATCCGTGGCCAGCCGTATTCGCCTTTTACCTGCGCATGGATGGCCCTGATGTGCGCCAGCAGGGCGTCATTGCTGATGCCGCGTCGTCGTGTTTTCTTGTCACTCTTGTCCGAACTGCGAAGCCAATGCTGGTGGTAGCCACTGACGCTCACCTCCAGTTGTTCACACAGCACTGAGAGCGGCCAATGGCGTCGGTTGTGATCAATCCACGCGTACTTCACACTGACTCCCGCGCGAAGTACGCTGCCGCTTTTTTCATGATGGCAAACTCCATCTTGGTACGTGCCAGCTCCGCACGCAGTCTGGCCAACTCCATTTGCTCGGCACTGACGGGCTTCGCTCCAGGGCCACCTAGGCGCCCCTCGCGTTGCGCCTTGATCCAGTTGTGCAGCGTTTGATCGGCCAGTCCCAGCATTGCAGCCACCGCCGCTATGCTTTGTCCCGCACCAATCAGCCGCAATGCCTCCAGCTTGTATTCGAGCGTGTAACGCGCCCGGTGCATCTTTTCCATTTCCTTCTCTCCTTGCCAAATTACACCTCAGCAAGGGATACGCTTTTCAGGGGCAAGGTCAGCAACCGACCCACACCCACTAACCAACATCAAAGCGGCAGCTAAAAAGACGATTCGCATCAGGGTACCTTTGTGTTCCGCTGGCTACAGCTATTTACTGACTATTCTATGGTTGAGTCGGCGTCCCCTGTCGAGCGGCCGCTTGCGCATCGCCACCCTTGGTTGCACTTTCAAACCGGTTACGTGATCCCACAATGCCACCCGCAGAGATTGGGGCATGGGCGCTCGCCGATTTCTGGGCATTTGACAGTATGAGGCGGGCGCCCATGCCTCAATTTCTGCCACCAAATTCAGCGACCAGAATCACTCCGACGACTGCTGCAAAGCCCACATCTCGGCATACCGCCCACCCGCCGCCAACAACTCGGCGTGCGAACCGCGCTCAACGATGCGCCCGGCATCCATCACCAGAATTTCGTGCGCATCAACCACGGTGGAGAGACGGTGAGCGATCACCAGGGTGGTCTTGTTTTGCGCGACGCTCTGCAACTCTGCCTGAATCGCGCGTTCGTTGGCACTGTCCAGCGCCGAGGTGGCTTCGTCAAAGATCAGCACCGGCGGATTCTTCAGCAGGGTGCGGGCGATGGCCACGCGCTGCTTTTCGCCGCCGGAGAGTTTGAGGCCGCGCTCGCCGACCATGGTGTCGTAACCTTTCGGCGTGGCACTGATGAAGCTATGAATGTGCGCGGAACTTGCGGCGTCGACCACCTGCTCGCGCGTGGCGCCGGGCTGGCCGTAGGCGATGTTGTATTCCACCGTGTCGTTGAACAGCACCGTGTCCTGCGGCACGATGCCGATGGCCTGGCGCACGCTGGCTTGCGTCACCTGCTTGATGTCCTGCCCGGCAATCAGGATCTGCCCCTGCTGCACGTCGTAAAAGCGGAACATGAGGCGCGCCAGCGTCGATTTGCCGGAGCCCGAAGGACCGACCACTGCCACCGTCTTGCCAGCCGGTATCTCGAAGCTGATGTCATGCAGGATGGGACGCGCCGGTTCGTAGGCAAAGCTCACATGGCTGAACGTGACGTTGGCACCATCGACACGCAGTGGTTTCGCGCCCGGCACGTCGGCAATCTCCCGCTCGCGCTCCATCAGCGTGAACATCTTGTCCAGATCGGTCAGGCTCTGCTTGATCTCACGGTACAGCACACCCAGAAAACCCAGCGGAATGTAGAGCTGGATCATGAAGGCGTTGACCATCACCAGGTCACCCAGCGTCATGCGGCCATCGACCACCCCTTGCGTGGCACGCCACAGCATGGCCACCAGTCCGCTGGCGATGATCAGTTGCTGCCCGGTGTTGAGCATGCTAAGGGTGCTCTGGCTCTTGACGGCGGCGCGGCGGTACTTCTCCAGGTTCTCGTCGTAACGGCGCGCCTCGAACTCCTCGTTATTGAAGTATTTCACCGTTTCGTAGTTCAGCAGGGAATCGATGGCCCGGCTGTGCGCTTTGGAGTCGAGCTCGTTCATCTCCTTACGGAACTTGGTGCGCCATTCGGTCACCGTTACCGTGAACGTGATGTAGAACACCAGCGCAATGACGGTGATCCAGGCAAACCAGGCATCAAACTTGACGGCCAGAAGGGTCAGCACCATCGCCACTTCGATCAGCGTCGGAAAGATGCTGTAAAGCGAATACGAGATCAGTGAATTGACGGCCCGCGTGCCGCGCTCGATGTCCCGCGTCAAACCGCCGGTCTGGCGCTCCAGGTGGAAGCGCAAGCTCAGCGCATGCAAGTGACGGAACACCTGCAAGGAGATCGTGCGCGACGCTCCTTCTGTTGCCTTGGCAAAGATCAGCTCGCGCAACTCGGCAAACAGCGTCGTTGAAAGCCGCAGCAGACCATAGCCAAACAACAGCGCAGCCGGCACCACCAGCAGGGCGCTGGCGCCGACACTACCCTTCGGGTTCATGACGTCAACCAGTTGTTTGAGCAACAGCGGTACGCTGACGTTGGCCGTCTTGGCGGCGATCATGAAGGCCAGCGCAGCCATGACGCGCCACTTGTACTGCCACAGGTAAGGAAAGAGGCGCCTGAGCGTGGCCCAGTCCGACCGGGCGGCGGCGGGGGCGCCGCTGCCGCCCACCTGAGCGGGGCTGTGTTCGCCTGATCGGCGCATGGGGGACAATCCTTTTAATAAATACGTTGCGGGACAGACCGCAGCTACGCGAAGCGAGCCACCTCTGTCCTCAACATTTTGTAAGGATTGTCCCCCATGTCCGCAAACACCAGCCCAGCCGGCATCCAATTGCCCACCGATGAGGAACTGGTTCTCAAGGTGATTCCCATGCCCGCCGACTCCAATGCCAACGGCGATATTTTCGGCGGCTGGGTCATGGCGCAGGTCGATCTGGCCGGCTCCGTGATTCCGGCGCGCTACGCACAGGGTCGCATGGCAACGGTGGCGGTAAATGAATTCATATTCAAACAGCCGGTGCGGGTGGGCGACATCCTGACCTTTTTCTCCAAGCTGGTGCGCCTTGGCCGCACCTCGATCACGGTCAAGGTCGAGGTCTACGCGGAGCGCTTCTCTGCACAGAGGCAGTATGTCAAGGTAACCGAGGCGTCCGTAACCTACGTAGCGATTGATGACCAGGGTCGGCCACGCCCGATACCGGTGCATGCACCGCGATAATCGGCCTGTGCCCAAGCGCTTCCCGCCTCTCCTGCTTCCACTGATTCTGGTTACCCTGACGGGCCACATGGCCATGTCGGGTGGGCGTGTTTCGGGTTCCCTGTTTGCTTTGAGCACCGGATCGCCGGAACTGGTGGTCGGGCTCTTCATGGCCACCTTCTCGGTGCTGCCCACGCTGGCGGCCATGTCGATAGGTCGCTGGGTGGATCGCATTGGCGCCCTGCCCGTAATGCGCATGGGTGTGCTGGCGGTGCTGATCGGCGCTACGCTGCCAGTGCTCTGGCTCAGCGTACCCTCGCTGTTTGCGATGGCCATCCTGATCGGCTTTGGCTTTAACGCCATGTCGGTTGCCGGGCAGCATACCGTAGGCGCCATGGCGCAGGGTCAGTCGGCAGAGCAACGGCTGCGCAACTTCGGTTGGTACGCTTTGGGACACTCTGCATCGAGCGCGCTCGGTCCCTTCATCTCGGGGCTGCTGATCGACCACGCCGGGTTCCGGATGGCTTTTGCCTGCATGGCGGGCTTCAGCTGCGTCGCCTGCTGGCTGGTTTTCAAACGACTGCAAAAGCTGCCGGCAGCAGCGAAGTCTCCTGCGAGAAGCGACGCCGAGAGCCGACCCCAGGCCTGGCACGACCTGCTTGCCGCGCCCGAGTTGCGGCGCATCTACTACGTCAGCATGGCCTTGGCCTGCTGCTGGGACCTGTTCATCGTGATGCTGCCAGTGCTGGGCACCCGGCTTGGGTTTTCAGCCTCCATCATCGGCACCGTGTTCTCGCTCTTTGCCGTGGGCACTTTTGTCAGCCGTGCCCTGATGCCATGGCTCTCAAACCGTTTGCGCGAATGGCAAATCATGCGCGCGGCACTGGTCGTGATCGCTGCTGTCTATGTGGTACTGCCCTGGGCCAGCGTGGCCATGGTTTTCATGCTGCTGGGATTCGTGTTTGGCTGCGCCATTGGCCTGAGTCAACCCAACATGCTTTCACTGTTGCACGAGGCGGCACCAACGGGACGTGGTGGCGAGGCGCTAGGTTTGCGCTCACTGATAGGCAACGCCTCGTCGGTCTGGGTGCCGATCGCCTTTGGACTGGCAGTGGGGCCACTCGGCGTGGCACCGCTGCTCTGGGTTGGTGCGACGCTGATCAGCAGCGCGTTACCGGCAGCGCACCGCGGCGTGCGGCATCACCACTCCTAAAACTTGCCGTGCCGCCCGCTCCCGGCGGCAAAGCGCAACGCGCCTTGCAACCCATCCTCAATGCACTGCTTGCCGCGCTGCCACTCCTGGTGCAGCGCCTGGGGCAGTGGCAGATCCCACTGGGCGTAGGCGCTCTGGCGGTCGGCCAGCATGGTCTTCTGCGGAAACCCGCACAGCTGTTGCGCCAACGCCAGCGCGGCGTCGAGTGCTTGACCAGTGGGTACGACGCGGTTGCATAAACCCATTTGCAGCGCCTCCGCGGCTTCCACCTTGCGACCGGTCAGTATCAGGTCCATGGCATGGCCCATGCCGATCAGGCGCGGCAGACGCACCGTGCCGCCATCAATGAGCGGCACACCAAAGCGGCGGCAGAAAACGCCGAAGTAAGCGTCTGCCTCCATCACACGCATATCGCACCACAGCGCCAATTCCATGCCACCGGCCACCGCCGCGCCACCGACCGCAGCAATCACCGGCTTGGACAGTAGCAGGCGCGACGGACCCATCGGACCCAGCGGCCCAGGTGACACGCAATCTTCGGGTAAAAACTCGAGTGCGGTGAACGGACCCGGCTGATCCGGCTCGGCCTGCTGCGCCATTCGGGCACCAGAGAGCAAGTCCCAGCCCGCGCAAAAGTGACCATGCGAACCATGGAACACCGCGACCCGCGCCGCCTCGTCAGCGTCAAAAGCCAGAAAGGCTGCGTGCAACTCTCGCGCGGTGGCGGCATCCACGGCATTTCGGACCTCGGGACGGTTCAGCGTCACCACGGTCACGGCCCCCTGCTGTTCAATCGAAATTGAGTTCTTCATGGGCTACATCATGACCGGTTTTTGCGAAAGACCCAACGCACTTGTCCCCCGATAGACACCCGGTCGGTACAAACCCTGTCGGCTGCTTCGTGGATTGCCGCTATAAACAATGGGCCACACAACGGGAGACAAGGTGCAGCTTTTACAACTGGTGATCAGCGGAATCGCACAAGGGTGCATTTACGGGCTGATTGCGCTGGGCTTTGTGCTGATCTACAAGGCGACCGAGACGGTCAGCTTTGCCCAGGGTGAGCTGATGATGCTGGGCGCCTTCTGTGGCCTGGCTTGCATGACCATGCTCGGTTTCCCCTACTGGCTGTCGGTGCTGACCACGATTGCTGGCATGGCCGCCTTTGGCATGCTGCTCGAACGCATCGTGATCCGTCCCATCCTTGGGCAGCCGGCCTTTTCCATCGTCATGCTCACGATCGGTATCGGCTACGTCACGCGCGGCCTGATCACCATGATTCCGACCATAGGCACCGAAACCCACGCCCTGCCGGTACCCTACAAGGACCAGATCTGGAACCTGGCAGGCCTCGTGCTCAACGTCGAACAGATGATGGTGATCGCGGTCACTGCCGTGATGTGCGTGATTCTGTACCTGCTGTTTCGCTACAGCAAGCTCGGCATCGCGATGCAGGCGGCCTCGCAAAACCAGTTGGCGGCCTACTACATGGGCATTCCGGTCAAGCAACTCAACGGCATCGCCTGGGGCCTGGCGGCGGCGGTGGCGGCGGTGGCCGGCCTGCTGCTGGCACCCATCACCTTTGTTCACGCCAATATGGGTTTCATCGGTTTGAAGGCCATGCCCGCTGCCGTGGTCGGTGGCTTCGGCAGTCTGCCCGGTGCCATCGTCGGCGGCTTGACGATTGGCATTGTGGAGTCGCTCTCAGGCTTCTACCTGCCTGATGGCTTCAAGGATACGGCGGCCTATGTGGTGGTGCTGATCATGCTCGTGGTCAAACCCAACGGACTGTTTGGCGAAAAATTGAGCAAGAAGGTGTAGATGCGCTTCATCTTCAAAACGGCCTACGCACAGGACATCCGCCTTGCCAAGCACGGCGGACATGTGTTCTGGTACGGGGCGCTGATGCTGGCTCTGCTGGCAGCGCCCTGGGTGATGGCGGAGTACTGGCTGGCGCAATTGACCTTTGTCCTGATCTACGCCATCGCCGGGTTGGGTCTGATGTTGCTGGCCGGCTTTACCGGGCTGTTTTCACTCGGTCACGCGGCCTTTCTGGGCGTTGGCGCCTACACACAGGCGGTACTGACCAACGCCGGCTGGCCGTTTCCGATTGCCCTGGCTTGCGCCGCCGGTCTGTCGGCAGCAGTGGGTGTGGTGGTGGGTTTGCCGGCGCTACGTGTCAAGGGCATCTACCTTGGCATGGCAACCCTGTCTTTCGGTTTCATCGTGGAAGAGGTGCTGGCGCGCTGGGAGTCTGTTACCGGTGGCAACGCCGGCGTTCACATCAAGCAGCCCGTTCTTTTCGGCTGGACACTGGACTCCGGAGAAGCCTTCTATTTTCTGTGTCTGCTGATCACCGTGCTGGCCACGCTGGGCATCCTGAACCTGCTGCGCGCACCGACCGGTCGCGCCTTTGTCGCGATTCGTGATTCCGAAATATCGGCGCAAAGCATGGGCATCCACCTGGCGCGCTACAAGACCCTGTCGTTTGCCCTGTCGGCCGCGCTGGCCGGTGTTGCCGGCGCCCTGTATGCGCACAAGCTGCAGTTCATCTCGCCGGATCAGTTCGACATCCTGCAGTCGATTGACCTCCTGCTGATGATCGTCATTGGTGGCCTGGGCTCGGTGCACGGCGCGTTTCTGGGCGCCATTTTCCTGATCAGCATGCCGCAAGTCATCGCGATGGTGAAGGATTATTTGCCACCTACGATTGGCCAGGCACCCGGTTTGCAGGGCTTTGTCTATGGTGCCGTGCTGGTAGCTTTTGTGCTGTTCGAGCCGCAGGGTCTGTATGGCCGCTGGCTGAAGATCCGCACGTATCTGCAAATGTTTCCGTTCTACCGCAAAGGCATGTTCAAGCGGCAGAAATCCTTCCAAAAGTCAGACCGATTGAGATGACCCCCACGCTTTTCACTTTGTGTAATTCGCTGCCCCCCGAGGGGGCGTGCCTTGCTTGGGGCGGCCCGGCGCTGCGGCAGAGATGATGTCCACCACGCTTCTCTCTGCCAGGAAATTGAGCGTGCGCTTTGGTGGCGTGCTGGCCGTCAACAATGTCAGCTTTGAAGTCAGGCAGGGCGAGGTCTTCACACTGATAGGCCCGAACGGCGCGGGCAAGACAACGGTATTCAACCTCATCAGCCGCATCTACACCCCCACCAGTGGCGAGATCGATTACCTCGGTCCGGACGGCATGCTGCGCCTGACCGATCAGCCGCCGCAAGACGTTGCCGGTCTGGGCATTGCACGCACCTTCCAGAACATTGAACTCTTTGAGCATGCCACCGTGCTGCACAACCTGTTGATTGGCCGCCATACGCAACGCAAGACGGGCCTCTGGCAAGACCTGTTCTTTACCCGCTCGGCACGCGCTGCGGAGTTGCAGGCGCGTGAAAAAGCCGAAGAGGTTATCGAGTTTCTGGACCTGCAGCACCACCGTGATGCCATGGTTGAAGGCCTGCCTTACGGCGTGCGCAAGGTGGTTGAACTGGCGCGTGCTTTGTGCACTGAGCCCAAGTTGCTGCTGCTCGATGAGCCCTCGAGCGGCCTGAACGTCGAAGAAACCGAAGACATGGCGTTCTGGATTGCCGACATCAAGAACGATCTTGGCATCACGGTGCTCATGGTGGAGCACGACATGACACTGGTATCCAGGGTCTCGGACCGGGTCCTCGCCATGAACCAGGGCGAGGTGCTGGCGCTTGGCACACCACGTGAGGTGCAAAACGACCCTGGCGTGATCGAGGCCTATCTGGGTTCGGTTGAAGACGTCTCGTCGCTGCACCGCAAAGCCGGCAGCAAGAGGGCCTCCACATGAGCCAGAACCCACCCGCAGTGAGTGATGCTCCGGTCCTCAAGTTGCTCAACGTGGAGAGCACCTATGGACCGATCAAGGCGATTCGCGGTGTCAGTCTGCAGGTGCGCCGGGGCGAGATCGCCACCGTGCTGGGCTCCAACGGTGCCGGCAAGACAACGATTCTGAAAACGATCTCGGGCATCATCGATCCGCGCAAGGGATCGATTGAATTCAAGGGCATGGACATCACGGCGCAAGACCCTGCCTACATCGTGCAACAGGGTCTGAGCCACGTGCCGGAAGGGCGCGAAGTGTTCCCGCTGCTCAGCGTGCACGCCAACCTGCTGATGGGAGCCTACACCCGCAGGGACCGCGACGGTGTCGCCAAAGACATTGAGACGGTCTATGCCTACTTTCCGATATTGCGCGAGCGCGGTGCCCAGAACGCCGGTCTGCTCTCCGGGGGCCAGCAGCAGATGCTTGCGATTTCAAGGGCGCTGATGGCGAATCCGGACTTGATGCTGCTCGACGAACCCAGTCTGGGCCTGAGCCCGAAGCTGACCAAGGAGATTTTCGAGATCGTGGTGCGCATCAACCGCGAGCGCGGTACCACCATTCTGTTGGTCGAGCAGAACGCCAACATGGCGCTCAACGCCGCCGACTACGGCCACGTGCTGGAAAACGGCCGCATCGTGATGGAAGACACCTGTGCCCGACTGCGCGAGAAGGACGACATCCGGGAGTTCTATCTGGGCCTGAAGGAAGACGGCGTGCGCGGTGAGCGACGCTGGAAGAAGAAGAAGACCTGGAGATAAGCAGATGAGCCACCTCTGGGACCTTGCCAGCATCCAGCCCAATCGCGACATCGTGATGCACGGCGAAACCATTCCGGCGCTGTTCTGGAACGCGGTCAAAGCGCGCGGCCCCAATATCTGGCTGCGCCAGAAGTACCTGGGCCTATGGCGCAGCTGGAGCTGGAACCAGACCGCCGATGCCGTGCGGGAAATTGCCGGCGGCTTGCTGAGCCTGGGCCTTGCCAAGGGCGAGTGCGCCTCGATTCTGGCCAACACGGTAGTCGAATGGGTCTGGGCCGATCTGGCGGTGCTGTCCTGCGGCGGAGTCTCCAACGGCATCTATCCGACCGACGCCGCCTCGCAGGTGCACTACCTGTGCGAAGACTCGCGCACCACCGTCCTGTTTGTCGAAGACGACGAGCAACTCGACAAGGCGCTGGAAGTGCGTGACCAGTTGCCGGATCTGCGCAAGATCGTGGTCTTCGATATGGAAGGGCTGCACAAGCTCGATGATGCCGACGTCATCAGTCTGGACAAACTGCGCACACTGGGTCGAGAGTATCTGGCGCAGCACCCGGATGATTTGCAGCGGAGCCTGGACGCCTGCAAACCAGAGGACCTGGCGATTCTGGTTTACACCTCCGGCACTACCGGCAAGCCCAAGGGC
>CAIYGK010000231.1 GCA_903925725.1 uncultured beta proteobacterium
ACTCGTGTAATCTCACTCATGGGACTTCCCCTTTCAAAGGTTGTAGATTGACTCTCACACAAACCAATCTTGGCACTTGATGCCGTTACCAGGAAGTGGGAAGTCCCTTCGTATTTATTTCGCTGCGCCACCCAACGCATCACCCTCGGCAACCGGCGTCGGTGGTCTGCCTATTTCAAAGACCAGCACTGCGCGCAGGATCTGGCTGGTGGGGCACTCAGCGCAGCGGCATAAAGGGGGAGTCCGCAGGACGGAGGACAGCCGCGGAGCTGAGTGCGCCGGCGGCCAGATCCACAAGATACGCTTAACGGGAATTGGTATGTCGTAGTTTCAGGAAATATTGACAGATTCGCTTCAGAATTCAGCCATGCGTGCCCATAGCCGCGCTGCCTGGGCGGCGGCTTCGGAGCGAAGTGCTTCCATATCCATGCCGGTGGTATCGCCGACCGCAGGCGCGGTACCGCCAAAGTGCTCAGCCAGCAGCGCATGACCGCGAAGCAGACGCGAAGATGCTGCATCAACCGAATCGCCGTGGGCTGACGCGTCGTCCAGAAGTGCCAGATGTTCGGCCTGCATATCAGACGGATAGCCATCGCTGCCCAGCGCCACATGATGGCTCTCCCGCAACGCTGCCGGATAGCCAACCCGGTTGCCACGATTCGAACGCGGGTTCTGCACCAACCAACAACCCATCTGCTCGCAGCGGTACACCTGTGACGCATCCAGATGAACTCCGTGCGCGATGATGGAGCCGGGGGGTAAGGCGCCCAGTTCAGCGAGTCGCTCCAGTGGGCCAGCCCAGCCGCGCCGCTGTGCATCCGCCACATCGGCCAGATCCTCGGCGACGTGCACATGCATTGCGGTTTGCAGTTCGCGACAGAGCGCAGCGGCCTCGCGCAGCGTTTCGTCCGACACGGTAAAGGACGCATGCAGCCCGACCACACCCCTTACCAGTGGGCGCGTGTTGTGTTCGATAAAACGGCAGCACTCGGCCAGGCCGCGCCGGGCTTCTTCACGCCCGCCGTTGCGCTCGGTCGCACCGTAGCAAAGCACGGCCGGCATACCGGCGGCCTGGCAGGCGTCAGCCAGAATGTCGAGTGAGCCTTCAATCAGGTTCGGTGATTCGTGGTGATCGATCAACCCGACGGTGCCCAGGCGACGCGCCTCAGCCACGTACCACTGGGCTGAGGCGCGCAGCGATTCGGCATCGAGCGCGCGGTCCAGCTTCCACCAGACGCGCTCCAGAATCTGCACAAAGTTTTCCGGCGCCGGTTGTGGCTCCGGCATGCCAAATGGCACCAGCCCGGAGTACAGGTGCGTGTGTGCGTTGACCTGGCCTGTCGCGCTCATTTAGCCGCTGCCGGACGCCCCACACTCATGGCCCGTGCCGCCGGCGAATCCCGCATTGGCAGCGAGGTGCGGCGAATCCCGTCAAAGGCCTCCAGGGCCGAGGCAACGGCGGCAGCGGTCGGCACCAGGCCAATCTCGCCAACGCCCTTGGCACCCAGCGGTCCCTCAGGCTCCGGTTCTTCCACCAGAATCACTTCAACGGTCGGCATATCTCGCGCCCGCAGCACACCGATTTCCTTAAGTTTGAAAGTCACCGGCATGCCGTTTTCGCACTCCAGTTCTTCGGTCAATGCGTAACCCAGTCCCATGTGAACGGCACCCTCGATCTGGCCGGCGCACAAGGCCGGGTTGACAACTCGACCTGCATCGTGCACCGCAACCACTCGATCCACGCGACCCTTGTCGTCGAGGACCACAAGCTGTGTTGCATAGCTGAAGGTGGTATGCGTCTTTACCTTGTCCACTGGCGCACCAAGCACTGTGGTGTCGTCGATCACAATATCGCCTGCATAGACGCGCCCAACAAGATCCGTCAGTTTGTGTCCTGCATCCAGATCCGCTCTGAGTTTTTCTGCCGCCACCAGCACGGCGCGACCACTGAGCAGCGTACCGCGCGAGCCTGTTGTCTGACTGCACTGCAGGTCGAAAGTTGAATTCACCTTGGGTACAAAGACCGCTGCTGGCAGCCCCGTGACCTCGACCGCAAACTGCACAAGCACCGTCAACAGGCCCTGACCCATTTCGGTAAATCCGTTGTACAGCGAGACTGTGCCGTCGGCCTCCACCACCAGGCGCGCCTTGCCCAGTTCCACCACGCCGTTGCCAATGCCGCTGTTCTTGATACCGCAGGCAATGCCGATCGCACACCCGCTGCGCAGCGCCGCGTCGTAATGCGGCTTGATCGCTTCCAGCGTCTTGCGGATGCCAACCGCCTTGTCCATCAGTTGCCCGGTGGAGAACAGGTCACCTACCGACAGCGCGTTGCGCCAGCGGATCTCCCAACGGTCCAGACCCGCCTTTTTTGCGAGCAAATCCAGACAGCCTTCCATCGCAAAGTGCGCCTGATTGGCACCAAAGCCGCGCATGGCACCGCAGGGCGGGTTGTTGGTGTAAACGGCGCGCGATTCGATGTCCACCACCGGCACCTTGTACGGACCACAAGCGTGCCCGGCGGCCCGCTCCAGCACCTTGCCACCCACCGAGGCGTAGGCACCGGAGTCACCCAGCATACGCGCCTTCACCGCTGTGATGTGCCCCTGCTCGTCGCACCCCACCGTGTAATCCATGATGATCGGATGGCGCTTGGGGTGCATGCGGATCGACTCCTCCCGACTCAGCGTGATCTTGACCGGCCATCCGCTCAGATGCGCAAGCAAGGCGGTCTGCGCCTGCACTGACATGTCTTCCTTGCCGCCAAAAGCGCCGCCATTGGGTACGAGTTCGACGTAAATATGTGACTCTTCCACCCCGAGAAAACGCGCCACCTGCCGCCGGTCATCAAAAATACCCTGGCCCTGAGTGCGCAGTCGCAAGCCACCGCCGGCAACCGGCTCGGCAAGTGCGCTCTCAGGCTCCAGAAACAGATGCTCGATGCGCTGCGTAGTCCATCGGCCGCTGACCACGTGCGCGCTGTTGGCGAACGCCGCGTCCGCATCGCCGCGCTGCAGAACCACGCAGTCCAGCAAATTGACGTGCTGCGGGTTGACGCGCGGTGCATCGGCTTGCAGCGCAGCCAGCGGGTCAAGCACCGGCGGCAACACCTCGTAGCTGACATCGACCAGCTTGGCCGCCTCTCGTGCAGTGTGGCGGTCCACTGCAGCAACCGCAGCCAGCACGTCACCGACACAACGAACTTCTTCACCAACGGCCACAAAACCCGGCCAGTCGTTGTAAAGCAGACCGTACCAACGCTCACCCGGAACGTCGGCGGCAGTTAGCACGCTGTGGACCCCCGGCAG
The DNA here is from genome assembly GCA_903925725.1 of uncultured beta proteobacterium. Taxonomy (GTDB): domain Bacteria; phylum Pseudomonadota; class Gammaproteobacteria; order Burkholderiales; family Burkholderiaceae_C; genus Rhodoferax. The sequence goes on from CAIYGK010000231.1 coordinate 3,309, forward strand.
CGACCGTGCGCGGGAGGTGTCGATGCTCAGCACACGGGCTCGCGGATGCGCCGACAGGGTTAGCGCGCCATGCAACATGCCATCGACCTTGATGTCGTCAACAAAGGGCCGCTCACCGAGCACCGTAGGCACGCTGCCAATGCGCTCCAAGGGCTGGCCAACACGGCCGTCGGTGCAGGGCGGTGGAATGGCGCCGCCGTGCTTGGCCGCAGCCAGCATCTCGATGGCGTCAATGATTTTCACGTAGCCGGTACAGCGGCAAAGGTGCAGATCGAGCGAGCGCGCGATCACCTCACGCGTCGGGTGTGGATCACGGTCAGTGAGGGCCTTGGCGCGCAGCACGATGCCCGGAATGCAAAAGCCGCACTGCAGTCCGGCGGTCGCAGCAAAGCAATCCGCGATCTGCTTGCGCTCGTCCTCCGGCAGGCCGTCGATCGTCATGATGGTCTTGCCTTGGGCTACTCTGGTCGGCATGGCGCAAGTCGTTTTCGGCACGCCATCGACCAGCGCCACGCAACAGCCACACTGGCCCTGCGGACTGCAACCATCTTTCAGTGACGTCACACCGCAGCGCTCGCGCAGCGTTTCCAGCAGTCTCTCATCAGGGCGCGCTTCAACGCG
>CAIYGK010000232.1 GCA_903925725.1 uncultured beta proteobacterium
AGCTTGGTCAATACTGCTCCTGGCCCCCTTGGTGGGATCGGCACAACCGGATGGTAAAGGTACTTCCGCGGCTGAACTCAGACCACCTGAGGCGACCAGGGCCGCGGCGGTGCCGCAGCCGCCCGGGCTGCGTGAAGTCAGCTTGGCTCAGCTCTTTGATCGCCTTGCCCTCAGCCCACAGCAACGGGATTTTTGGACTGTGTTCAACGACAAGGTGGATGCCTATGCCAGCGTTTACTACCGACAAAAACCCACAACGCCTTCACCGGGGGACCCGGCTCCCCATCAAATTGGGCGCATGGTTGACAACCTGCAAAACCGGTTGGCTGCGCTGGAGGAAGTGGAAGATGCAGCAAAAAATCTGTACGCGGGTTTGACGCTGCAGCAGCAAAAGACCGCCAACGAAATGTTGATTTTGGCGATTCCGACTTTTACGGCTGCCAGCAATGAAACTGGTCGTGAATCGGCAGAGCCTCGCCGCAGGGATGGCAAACCTGACGAGACCAAGAGATCACGCCGTGGTGGTGTCGGCGGAGGGCCGTCGGGACCGATGTCGGGAAACTGATCAAACGTCGTTCACCGTGTCATGCTTTGCCGGGAAAATGATCTCAAGCAATTCGCAATCATCCGACCAGCCCAGCACACTGTGACGAATGCCGGGCGGCTGAATCCAGCATGAGCCTTCCCTCATGATGTGGACACCCTCTCCTTCAAACTCGTTCTTGAACCAGCCCTTGAGAACGTAGACCAGTTGAAATTCAACATTGTGATGATGCTTCTGGCGCTGTTCCTCGGTGAACGGGGCCGTCATGCGGATCACATGTCCGGTCGCCATGCCGTTTGTGGCAGCGGCGACACCCAGGTCGCGATAAGCCGAATAGCTGCGCAGCCCTCCGGTCTTGAAGTCGGCCTCGCGCAGATGATTGACCATAAAGCGTTGTGCGGATGGGTTTTCTGGTTCTGAGCTCATTGCTTTCTCCTGCCGCAGATTAGGGCCTTGGCCTGTTCCACGGAACGTGACCGTCGGGATTCTGTTCCCGGATGAATCTCCCTCAATGAAGCAAGGGCACTGCGTGGCGCTGATTCTGGTGGCATGCACGCAAGAGGCCACCGCTGCTTCACTGATGGCATGTAGACTCCAGACCAGCCTCTGACGATGCATCACAGCCGGGACTCTTCTTATGCTTGACCTACTCATCCACAACGCCGTGCTGCCCGATGGTCGGCAAAACATGTCGGCGGCAGTGCAAGATGGCCGGATTGTCGAAGTCAGCCCGGCATTGGTGGCCGACGCGCAGCAGGTCATCAACGCGCAAGGCCAGCTGCTGAGCCCGCCCTTTGTGGACGCTCACTTTCACATGGACGCCACACTGAGCTACGGCCAGCCGCGTGTCAACCAGTCGGGCACGCTGCTCGAAGGAATTGCGCTGTGGGGTGAGTTGAAGCCACTGCTGACGCAGGAAGTCCTGATTGAGCGCGCGCTCACCTACTGCGACTGGGCGGTGGCGAAAGGGATGCTGGCGATTCGCAGCCACGTTGACGTCTGCGATCCGCGTCTGCTGGCGGTGGAAGCCCTGCTCGAAGTGAAGCGCCGGGTTGCGCCTTACATCGACCTGCAACTGGTGGCCTTCCCGCAGGACGGCGTGCTGCGCGGCACGCTTGGCCCACAGCAGCACATGAACAACCTGAAGCGCGCACTCGAAAGGGGCGTGGATGTGGTCGGCGGCATTCCGCATTTCGAGCGCACTTCTGAACAAGGCGCGCTGAGCGTCAAGCTGCTGTGCGAACTCGCTGCCGAGCGCGGCCTGCGGGTGGACATGCACTGGGACGAATCGGATGATCCGCTGTCGCGCCACGTCGAAACCCTGGCGTTTGAGACGCAGCGCCTGGGCCTGCAGGGACGCGTCACGGGTTCGCATCTGACGTCGATGCACAGCATGGACAACTACTACGTGTCCAAGCTGATACCTCTGATGGCGGAGGCTCAATTGCAGGTGGTGGCCAATCCGCTGATCAACATCACGTTGCAGGGCCGG
>CAIYGK010000233.1 GCA_903925725.1 uncultured beta proteobacterium
CTGGCCTACACACTGGCCAACATGAAAGACCTGGTGGTCAAGGAGGTGCACGGCGCCGGCGGCTACGGCATGCTGGTGGGCCCGGCAGCGACGAAGGCGGAAATCGAAGACTTCCGCAAGGCCGTGCTGGCCAATCCGGGCGGCTATATTGCCCAGCCCACGCTCAGTCTGTCGAGTTGCCCCACTTTTGTCGAGAGCGGTATTGCGCCGCGCCACATTGATTTGCGGCCTTACGTGCTCAGTGGCAAGACGGTGCAGATGGTCCCCGGCGGCTTGACCCGGGTGGCGTTGAAAGACGGCTCGCTGGTGGTCAATTCATCGCAAGGCGGCGGCACCAAGGACACCTGGGTGCTGGAGAACGGCGTGTCTGTGCCAACCCCGCCAGCGCAAACGCAAAAACAATCGGCTTAAGGAGAGATTCAATGCTGTCACGCACTGCCGATCATCTGTTCTGGATGTCGCGCTACACCGAACGCGCCGAGAACACGGCGCGCATGCTCGATGTCAACTACCAGACCTCGCTGCTGCCGCAGTCCGACGCCGTGGCGCTGGTGGGCTGGCAAGGCTTGCTGAGCATCAGCGAACTGGCGCCGGTTTACAAAGCCAAGCATGGCGAGATCAATGTCCGCGACGTCATGGACTTCATGGTCAAGGACGAGAGCAACCCGTCCTCCATCGTGTCCTGCCTGAACGCTGCGCGGGAAAACGCAAGGGCCGTGCGAGGCACGCTCACCACCGAAGTCTGGGAAACGCAGAACCAGACCTGGCTGGAAGTGCGGCGCATGATCAAGGCCGGTGAATTCGAGCGCGATCCGGCGCAGTTTTTCGAGTGGGTGAAATTCCGCTCGCACCTGTCACGCGGCGTCACGCTGGGCACCATGCTGATGGACGAGGCGCTGTACTTCATGCGCCTGGGCACTTTTCTGGAACGCGCTGACAACACGGCGCGTCTGGTGGACGTCAAGTTTCATGCAGTGCAGAGCGATTTTTACGGCGCTGCCAGCGAGAAGGACCAGGAATACGATTTCTACCACTGGAGCGCCATTCTGCGCAGCGTCTCGGGCTTTGAGGTGTACCGCAAGGTCTACCGCGACGTGATCCGGCCCGAGCGCGTTGCTGAGTTGCTGATCCTGCGCCCCGACATGCCGCGCTCGCTGCATGCCAGTCTGAACGAGGTGGTGAAGAACCTGGGGCTGGTCGCCAACGAGCAGTCGGGTGAAACGCACCGGCGTGCCGGCAAGCTGTGCGCTGAACTCAAGTATGGCCGTATCGACGAGATTCTTGCGACCGGCTTGCATGCCTACCTGACCCAGTTCCTTGACCGCGTCAACGACCTGGGTATGCACATCAGTCGCGATTTCCTGGTTCCATCGTCCGCCTGAAGATCGCGTATCATGGGCGCCATGGGCGCGCGGGATGCGCGGCCAACGAGAGCAAGCGATGAAGGCGCCAAAAATACCGATTGTTTTGTTCTTCCTGCTGGTTGTCTGCAGCGCCATGGCCGCCGATGCGCTGCGTGTCGCGGTCGCAAAGACCCCCTTATCGCTACCGTTCTATGTTGCTGAGAGTCAGAACTACTTTGCCGCCGAGGGTGTAGCGGTCCGACTCGCCGATGTTATTGGTGGCCATCGCACCCTGCAGCAGGTGCTCGCTGGCGAGGCTGATCTGGCTACATCGTCCGAGGCAGTGGTCATGTTCAACAGCTTCAAGCGAAACGACTTTGCTGTGCTGGCGAGCTTTGTGTCCAGTGACGACGACGTCAAAATCATCGCCAGAAAAGACCTTGACCTGACGCGCACAGAACAAATAGCCGGTATGCGTTTTGCGACCGTGGTTGGCGCGGCCAGTCATTACTATCTCGATACATGGCTGCTGTTTCACGGCGTTGATACAAAGTCTGTGAAGGTTGTCAACATGCAGCCCGAAGCCATGAGCGCGGCATTGAGCAAGGGTGAGGTCGACGCTGTAGCGATCTGGGAACCACACCCCTTCATGATTGTCAACGCCGTACCCGGCGCCAAGTTGTTGCCCAATACCCGGACCTATGTTTTGACCTTCAACCTGGTTGGCCAGAAGACCATGATCCGTCAGCGCGAGGACGAACTGGTCAGGCTGCTGCGTGCACTGGATCGTGCTCAGAGCTTCATCAAAGCGGAGCCCAAGAAGGCACAGGCCATACTGCGCACCCGACTTGGACTGGATCAGGCATTCATCGACTGGATCTGGCCGCACTACACCTTTCGACTCGCGCTCGATCAATGGCTGATGTCTGCGATGGAGAGCCAGGCCCGGTGGGCCCGGCGTGAGGGCTATGTGGCGGACAGTCGCTCTATCAATTATCTGGATTTCATCGAGTCAGGGCCGCTGCGCAAAGTGCGACCTGAACTGGTGGGCATCGTCAAGTAGCGCATGCGCATCCGCACTATATTGATCGCTGCGGTTTCCGGCTCCATCGCGGCGGTGCTGGCATTGGCCTTGATCAGCGGCTTGCTGGCGCAACGCTTGTCTGCCATCTCGCAGTCACAAACTCAGGTACACCGAATCATGAAGGAGGTGACGGAACTGCTGGCCCTGACGCACGAATACGCCATGTATGCTGAAGACAGGGCCGCACAGCAGTGGAAGCAGCGTCATGCGGAGATGCTGGCAGGGCTGAGTGTCGCCCGCGTCGGCAGGCCTGTCGATGCTCTGGCGCACGCCAAGTCTTTGGGCGACCTGTTCTTGCGCCTTGAAGATGTGGGCAAAGGTGCAGCTGGTGAACTCAAAGTGCGCCGACAGCAACTTCTGCTTGGCCAGTTACTGACCAATGTTCGCAATCTGTCTGACTCTGTGATGGGTTGGAGTGATCTGCTGGTGGCCGAGCAACAGCGCGATGAACGGAATTTTCACCTCGTCGCCTTGGGTATACCGGTCCTGTTATTGCTCCTCCTGCTGATGCTGGCTTTCGTGCTGCGCCAGCGTGTTCTGCGTCCCTTGTCGAGCCTTCATACGCAGGTCACGGCGGTCGCGCATGGCAGACCGGTGCCGCACAGCGCAAGCCAGGCAAAAGATGAACTTGGGGACCTGTCGCGCAACTTTGACGCCATGGCTGTCAAACTGGTTGCCGAGTTGCGCACTGAAATTGCGGAGCGTAAACATGCCGAGGAGCAGATCCGGCATCTGGCGTACTACGAACCACTGACGAATTTGCCAAATCGTCGCCTGCTCTATGATCGTTTGCACCAAGCCATGGCCAGCAGCAAACGCAATGGTCGGCACTGCGCACTGATATTTCTCGATCTGGACAATTTCAAGTCGCTCAACGACGCGCATGGGCACGACGCCGGCGACCTGCTGCTGGTTGAGATTGCGAAGCGACTAACCAACAGTGTTCGGGGTGTTGATACTGTGGCACGAGTCGGTGGCGATGAGTTCGTGGTTGTGCTGAGCGAACTCCTGGCTGACCGGGACCAATCTGCCTCGCAGGTGGCCGTATTGACAGAAAAAATCCGTGCCACACTTTGTGCACCGTTTCTCACAACACTTGCGCAGGAAGGGAACGCCGATATCACGGTTGAACACCTCGGTGGGGCCAGCATGGGTGTGGTGCTCTTCAAGGGTGACGAGATGAATCAGGAGCAGATTCTCAAGATGGCGGACCGGGCCATGTACCGCGCCAAGCAGGCCGGAGGCAACCAGGCGGCATTTGCTCCGGTAGCAGATTGACCTTCGCCGCGAACCGGTTATTCCGGATCGGGTTATGGTGCGCCATGACTCTGGAGTAATAGATGAATTTCAAGAAAAATCTGCTGTCCATCGCCGCGATATGGATAGGGGCAGTGAGCAGTAGTTCGGTCCTGGCCGCGCTGGCGGTCGGTGCGGTCACGCCGGATTTCACAACCGAAGCTGCGCGCGCGGGTCAGGCCTTCAAATTTTCCTTGAAGGAAACCCTGAGCAAGGGGCCCGTCGTTCTGTATTTCTACCCAAAGGCGTTTACCAGTGGCTGCACGAAAGAAGCCCACAATTTTGCCGAGGCAACGCCGAAGTTCAGTGCGTTGGGTGCGACGGTGGTCGGCGTCTCCAACGACGACATCGAGACGCTGAAGAAGTTCTCGGTTGAGGCCTGCCGTGACAAGTTCGCAGTCGCTGCCGACGGTGGCGCGCGCATCATGAAGCTCTATGACGCCACCCTCTGGGTCAAGCCCGATATGGCAGACCGGATCTCCTACGTGATCAGCCCCGAAGGCAAAGTGCTCTATGTGTACGCGAGCCTGAGCCCGGATCTGCACGTCGAGAACACGCTCAAAGCGGTGGAGCGTTGGCGCGCCGGCTTGCCGGCGCAGTGATCGCCGGCCAGGTGCTCAGCTCCAGCTCAGGTCGCTGCGACTCAAAGGCAATTGACGCACCCGCTTGCCGGTAGCGGCAAAGATGGCATTGCACACTGCTGGCGCCAGCGGCGGAAAAGCCGGCTCGCCCAAGCCGGTGACCGGTTCATTGGACTTGACAAAATGCACCTCAATGCGTGGCGGCGCATCGCCCATGCCGATCAGCGTGTAGTCGTTGAAATTTCTCTGCACGACACGGCCGCGCTGGATGTCGAGCTCGGCAAACATCAGCGTACCCAGTGCGTCGATGACGGAACCCTGCACCTGGTTCTCGGCGCCACTGAGATTGACGATCTGCGAGCCGATGTCGGAGGCCACCACCACCCGGTCCACCTTCAGAACGCCTGCTCTGGAGACCGTGACCTCCGCCACCTCGGCGATGTAGCCACGGTGGCTGAAGTGAAAGGCAATGCCCTGACCCTGGCCTTTGGGAAATTTCTTGCGACCCCAATCAGCCTTCTGCGCGGCTTCGGTCAGCACCCGGCGCATGCGGCCCACGTTGTAAGGCAGGGCACGCTCGCCGCTGCCCGCAATCAGGTCCTGCTGCCCCAGCAACTCGATCCGGAATTCAAGCGGATCGCGCCCGCCGGCATGCGCCAGTTCGTCGATGAAGCTGTGAAACACCCAGGCAAAGACATTGC
>CAIYGK010000234.1 GCA_903925725.1 uncultured beta proteobacterium
AACACAATATGAATGTGGTGGCAAAGATTGCTGACCGCATCACGGTGCTGCAGCGCGGCGCCATCATCGCTGACGGGCCGTATGCCGAAGTTGCCAGCAACCCGCTGGTAATTGAAGCCTATATGGGCACCGGCAACACCGAGTTGGAAGGCGCCCACTCATGAGCCCCGAGCTCCTGAAAATTGAAGACCTGCAGGCTTGGTATGGCGAGTCGCACATCCTGCATGGGGTCAACCTGACGGTACATGAAGGCGAGGTGGTGACGCTGCTCGGGCGCAACGGCGCCGGGCGTACCACCACGCTGCGCGCCATCGTTGGCCTGACCGGCAAACGCAAGGGCTCCATCAGGATCAGTGGCACTGAGGCGGTCCATCTGGCACCGCACAAGGTGGCGCGTCTGGGTGTCGGCTACTGCCCCGAGGAACGCGGTATCTTCGCCAGCCTGACAGCGGCCGAAAACCTGATGCTGCCGCCCATCATCGCCGAAGGTGGCATGAGCGTGGAAGAGATTTACGCCATGTTCCCCAACCTGAAAGAGCGTTCCAGCAGTCCCGGTACGCGACTATCGGGCGGCGAGCAGCAGATGCTGGCGGTTGCCCGGATCCTGCGCACCGGCGCGCGCCTGTTGCTGCTCGACGAGATTTCGGAAGGACTCGCGCCGGTCATCGTGCAGAAGCTCGCCGAGATGATTCTGGCGCTCAAGGCCAAGGGTTACACGATTGTCCTGGTGGAGCAGAATTTCCGTTTTGCAGCTCCGCTGGCAGACCGCTTCTATGTCATGGAACACGGCACCATCGTCAAACAGTTTGCCCAGGCCGAACTGTCCCAGAACATGAGCATGCTGCAGGAATACCTGGGCGTCTGAGCACCCCGGACACAACATTTTTCACCCCTTTTTCGACCCTCAACTCAACAGGAGACACCATGAAACTCAAAACCCTCGTCGCTGCCATTACGCTAGGCTTCGGCGCCTGCGCCTTTGCCCAGGCCCCCGGTCCGGTCAGAATCGGTTTCATCACCGACATGTCCAGTCTTTATGCCGACATCGACGGCCCGGCCGGCGGCGAAATGATCAAGTGGGCGGCACAGGATTTCGGCGGCAAGGTGCTGGGGCGCCCAATTGAAGTGCTGACTGCGGACCACCAGAACAAGGCCGATGTGGCCAGTTCCAAGGCGCGTGAATGGATGGACAAGGAAGGTCTGACGCTGCTCATCGGCGGCACCAATTCCGGCACTTCACTGGCCATGTCCAAGGTGGCATTGGAGAAAAAGCGTCCCTTCATTGCCATCGGTGCTGGCTCGGCCCGCCTGACAAATGAAGACTGCACGCCCTACACCATCCACTATGCCTACGACACCGTGGCTCTGGCCAAGGTGGCGGGCACGGCGCTGGTCAAAGCCGGCAACAAGAGCTGGTACTTCCTGACGGCCGACTATGCCTTCGGCTACTCGCTCGAAGGTGATGCCGCCAACGTGGTGAAGGCCAACGGCGGAACCGTGGCCGGTGCGGCGCGCCATCCGCTCAATGCATCTGACTTCTCGGCCTTCCTGCTGCAAGCCCAATCGTCCAAAGCGCAGATTCTGGGTCTGGCCAACGCCGGCGGCGACTTTACCAACGCGATGAAGGCGGCCAAGGAATTTGGCATCACCAAGAGCATGAAAGTAGCTGGTCTGCT
>CAIYGK010000235.1 GCA_903925725.1 uncultured beta proteobacterium
CGCACAAAGCTCTGGTCTATCTTGACCTGCGCCACCGGCAACTTTTTCAGGCAAGTCATCGTCGAGTAACCAATACCAAAGTCATCCAGCGCAAATTTCACGCCCAACTCCTGGCATTCCCGGATGACGCTTGACACATGGTTCAGATCCCCCATGGCGCTGCTTTCAAGCAACTCAAACTCAAGGCAACCTGGTTTGAGTTGCGGATACGCTGCCAGGTCTTCGCGCAGGCGCGAGACAAAATCTGGTTGCTTCAAATGGCGCGCGCCGATGTTGACGCTGATGGGCAGGTCCAGTCCTGCTTGCTGCCATTGATCGATCTGCGTCAACGCGTTCTGGATCACCCATTGCCCCATCTCTACGGCTAGCGGATGGTCTTCAATCATCGGCAAAAAGTGCACCGGCGGCAGCAGTCCCCGCGCGGGATGGATCCAGCGGATCAAGGCTTCGGCCCCGCGTACGGCGCCGGTGCGCAGGTTGACCTTGGGCTGGTAATGCAGGACGAATTCGCCTTGCGCCAGCGCGCACGCAATGCCCTGCATATTTTCGTGGTGGTCGCGCACACTGCGGTCCTGCACGGCATCAAAGACGTGAAAGCGGTTTCTGCCCGATTGCTTGGCCTGGTACATGGCCTGATCGGCCTGGCGCAGCAACTGGTCGGCGCCGACCTCCTGCGCTTGTGGGTAGAAGGTCACGCCCAGGCTGGCCGTGACCTGCAACGTGCGCTGCCCAAATTGAACCGGCGTCGCGGCAGCCTGCAGCAAGCGGGCGAGAACTGGCGCACAGTTGGCGACAGTGGCCAGGTCCGGCAATACCGTCACGAATTCGTCACCCCCAAAGCGCGCCAGGGTGTCGCTGTCACGCAGGGCCTCTTGCATACGCTTGGCCACAGTGACCAGCAGAAAGTCCCCGGCCTCGTGACCGTGTGTGTCATTGACAGTCTTGAATCCGTCCAGGTCCAGAAAGACCACCGCCAATTTTTCGTTGCGGCGCTGGGCCTGCACCATGGCCCGGTTCATGCGGTCACTTAGAAGCGCGCGGTTGGGCAGCGTGGTGAGCACGTCGTAGTGCGCGATGCGCTCAAGTTGGCGGTGCAACACTTCGCGCTCCAGCAAATTGCGGATTCTGAGCTTGGCAATCTCCACCTTGATCGGCTTGCTGATGTAGTCCACCGCCCCCAGCGCCAGCCCCATCTCCTCGGCGTTGCGGTCCGACGTGGCGGTAATGAAGATGACCGGAATTGTCTGTAGCACCGGGTCTGCCTTGAGCCGACGGCAGACCTCAAAGCCGTCCATTCCGGGCATCATCATGTCAAGCAAAATCAGGTCGGGCGGCGCCTTGGCCGCAGCGGCCAGACCAATGGCGCCGGAGGTGGCAATTTGCACCCGGAAGTCAAGCGCCAACGCGGCCGCGAGCACTTGCAAGTTGGCCGGTGTATCGTCAATCGCCAGAATTCGAGGTTGCTGCACGGAATGTTTCATATAGGTTCGCAATTACAAGCCAACACCTCAACCAGCAGCATGGACTGATCGTCCAGCACATAGGCGTTGTCTGCAAAACGCTGCAACGTCTGACTGACCGATTCGAGTCGGGCCGAGCAGGTGCACGCGCCGTCGCCGTCTGCTGGCCAGGACTCGAACAGCGCCGCCAAGCGGGACAGTCCGAATTCCTCGCCCTGTGCGTTGCGCGCCTCGGTAATGCCGTCGGAGAACGATAAAAACCGGTCGCCCGCCGACAGCGCAATCGCGCTCTGGGTGTAAAACTCCGCCGGCAAGACGCCGATGGGCAGGTTCTCACCCGCCAGTGGCATCGCACTGGCCTGCTGTGCGCGCAGCAGTAGCCCCGGCGTGTGACCGGCGTTGACATAGGTGAGTGTGCTGGCACCCAGGTCAAAACGGTACAGCGCCAGCGTGGCAAAGGAGGCCAGCTCGGCCAGGCGCGGCGTCAACAACTGGTGCAACTGATTGACCATCTGCGCCGGCGTCGGCAGCGCCTGCCGGTCTGGGCTGTTGAGCAGCAGGTTGGCCAGCACTTGGTGGTAGGTGGAGCGGATGCCGGCGCCAATCAAGGCGGCCGGCACGCCCTTGCCCATTACGTCGCCCACCAGAACGTCAAAACAATCGGCTCGCAGGCGATGAATCACTAAGAAGTCACCATCGACAATCAAAGAAGGCTTGCTCAGACTGGTCAGACAAACGCCTTCCACACCGAGCGGCAACTCGCCTTGCAGCAAGTCGCGCTGAATTGCGTTGCCGATTTCGAGTTCGCGCAGTCGCGACTCCTGCAGTTGCTGCGCGGTCTGTTCCAGTTGGCTCACGCTTTGCCTGAGCTTGTCACGCTCGCTGGCGAGCGCCTGGCGCAAACCCTCGCGTTCCAGCAGATTGCCAATTCGGAGCCTGGCAATCTCGACGTTGATCGGTTTCGTGATGTAGTCGGCCGCACCCAGCGCCAGACCTTCTCCCTCGGAGGCACCCATCGACTTGGCAGTCAAAAATATGACCG
>CAIYGK010000236.1 GCA_903925725.1 uncultured beta proteobacterium
AATTTTCATCATGATTTTCGGCCTGGGCCTGACCTCGAAAGTGGCCCTGTCCTTTGTGATGGTGTTCTTTGTGGTTTTCTCGAACGCCTTTCAAGGTGTGGTGGAAGCGGACCGCAATCTGCTGGCCAACGCGCAGATCCTTGGCGCCAAGGGTTGGCAACTGACCCGCTCGGTGGTCATCCCATCAGCCATGAGTTGGATCTTTGCCTCGCTGCACGTCAGCTTCGGCTTTGCCATTGTGGGTGCCATCGTTGGTGAATTTGTCGGCGCCCGCTACGGCATCGGCTTGCTGATCAACGTAGCCAAGGGCTCGTTTGACGCGGCTGGCATGTATGCAGCCATCGTCATCATCATGGTGGTTGCCCTGGCTGCAGAGTACGCCATGACCCAGGTAGAGAACCGGCTTGCCAAGTGGCGCCCCGCACCGTTGCAGGAAGCCAACTGATGGTGCATTAGGGAATAGGTACTTTCCCTTGGTACACCGTACTGAAAGCAGATTGAAAGCATGGTCAACGTACCGTGCCAGATGAACATTAACTCAGGAGAAACCATGAAACAAAAGAACCGTCCCAATCGCCTGCTCTAGACCCTGCGCCACCCGGCCTTCGTCCTGACAGCGCTATCGTCCCTCACCGGAATGGCCCATGCGCAAGCGACCGTCGAAATATTCGGTTTGCTCGACATCGGCTACCTCTACACTAGCGCCGATGGCAATGGTTCGGTGTCCTCCATCAACACCGACGGCAACACCTCAAGCCGTCTGGGTTTCAGGGGCACGGAAGATCTGGGTGGCGGCCTGAAGGCGGCTTTCTGGCTGGAAGCAGCCGTCAGCCCCGACAGCGGAATCGGTGGCTCAACCAGCGTGGAAAACAAAACCGCTGGCCTGGCCGGCATCAATGGCAGCCAGGGTCTGACTTTTGGTCGGCGCTCCACAGTGAGCTTGATCGGCAGTTTTGGTGAACTGCGTCTGGGTCGCGATTACGTACCCAGCTTCAACAACCTGACGGTCTCCATGCACCCGTTTGGCACCAACGGAGTGGGCAATGCCGGTCAGCTGTTCTACCAGGTCAACACCGGCGGTACCACAGCGCGCACCAATGTTCGTGCTTCCAATTCGATCGGCTATTTCCTGCCCGCCAGTTTGGGAGGCTTCTCGGGTCAATTCATGTATGCCATGGGTGAGCAGGCCAGCAACGCTGGCGCCACGGCCGATGACGGCAACCATGTGGGCGCTCGCATTGGCTACCGCTCCGGAGCTCTCAATATGGCCATCGCCACGGGTACGACAAAATACTCCACGGGCGATTTCACGCAGAGCAACTTTGCCATCAACTATCAGTTCGGGCCAGCCAAGCTGATGTACCTTTGGGGCAAGAACGAAGTGGGCGTTACCAGCACCACGTCGAACATGATAGGTACGCAGTGGAAGGTGGGCACCAGCGGCGAAGTGCGTTTTGCCTACACCACGCTGAAAGCTGACAAGGTGGCCAACGATGCAACGCAGTGGGCGGTGGGTTATGTGCATGACCTGTCCAAGCGCACGGCACTCTACACCAACTACTCGCAAGTCAGCAATGACGGTACCGGTACCAAATTTACCGTTGGTAGCGGCAACAGCCCGACCACACCGGGTGGCGGCAGCACCGGTTACGAATTCGGCATCCGCCACAGCTTCTGAGTTTGCTCGGGTCGCCTGACGGCGGCAACTCCAAGGTTCGGGGCTCCTTTCACAGGAGCCCTTTTTTTGATCAGGTCAGGGCGATGTGCTCAGCGTGCACTGCAGGGCCGCGTTAGCCCCGCACGGCCCGAGCCAGCGCAACTGCGTGACATTGCCGGGCGGCAAGGACACACGCCAGCTTTGTGGCTGCGCCCGCGTCACCTTGAAACTCCCCAGCGTCACCCAGCTGCCCGCACTGGTGCTCTGGTACTGCAGCGAATAAGTGCTGTTGGCACGCAAGGCACGGGTACTGATCAGGTACTGTCCGGCGTCGACCGCGAAGCCCGGGCTGTCCCTGAACGGCTGCGCCAGCGGTTCACCGATAAAGAGCCCTTGTCCCGGCCACTGAACCGACTTCCAGTAGGCTTCGATCAAGGTCGCTCCACGGTAATACTGGTCAATCAACACCGAGGCTTTCGAAAACTTCTGCGTGTAGTTGCAGGGCTCTTCCACCGTACCGTAGCTCGCTGTGGCGCCGGCATCAAGCCAGGTGGTGATCGGCATCTGGCCATTACCGCTGGGCAGATAGCCGCCAAACGAGGTCAGACTGTCGGCGACGGCGCCGGGTCGAAAACTATTGCTAGTCAGACCGGGCGGCACGCCCGCAAGACCGGTGAAATAGAAAAGCACGTTGCCCTTGCCGCTGATGCCATCGCTGGCCGTGCCGGCCGAGTTGTCGATGTAGCTAAGCTGCAGGCCCGAGTTTCCGCTCCACAGGGAGGGCAGCGCCGGATAGTTATCTCCCGTAACAGGCGCATAGCGCACGCTGCGGTTCACATCGCTGGTTCGTAGCAGGTAGCCGTCACCCGTGGGCAGACTCGCATCAGCCTGCACACCCCGATCAATCAGGGCCTTGGCGGCAGCCAGTGTGCTGGCACCCAACATCATGGAGGGACGCAGCTTGTGATCGACCCATGGCTGGGCCGATTCTGAATCGTAGTAGGGCGATGCAGCAGTGGTGGTGCAGGTGCTGGCGCAGTACTTCGCATCGAAGCCAAGCGCCAGGGCACTGGTAATACCCATCGCACAACTGCCCACCACGCGCGAAGGCGCCGTCCAGGTAAGCAGTGTTGCCTGCACGTTGCTGGTGAGTAGTTCAGCGTCGATTTGAGCTTTAAGTGCAGCAAAGTCCGTGGCAGAAATTGTGTCCACGCCGGTTGTCAACGTGACCCTGATGATATTGGCGGCAGGGATGCCGCGCGCGCTTTGGTAATAGCTGGCAATCGCCTCTGACAGCGGATCTCCCGCAGCCACGATGACAGCCAGCTGGCTGGCATTGATGGAACGCGCCGGCAGGCTCAAGGTGAGGCTTGTCAGACTGGTTGCCGTCACACTGACCGTCGCCGGAGTGCTGCTGAGCTTGCCATCGTTGACAGTCAACGATGCAACATAGCTGCCAGCCACGTCCGCTGTGAAAGTAGGTTTGACCGAGGTGGGTGAAAGCAAAGCGGCGCCGCTGCCAGCTGGTTTGGAGCTCAGCGACCAGGAATAAGTCAGTGCGTCATTGTTGGCGTCCGAGCTGGCGCTGCCATCCAGCGTGACCAGCGCTCCCGCCGCG
>CAIYGK010000237.1 GCA_903925725.1 uncultured beta proteobacterium
CGGCGACCACACCGGTTACTACAACGAGCAGGACTGGTTTCCTGTCTTCACCATCGACCGCATCACGATGCGGCGCGACCCGATTTACCACTCTACCTACACCGGCAAGCCGCCCGATGAGCCCGCCATGCTGGCGCTGGCCTTGAACGAATTGTTTGTGCCACTGCTGCAGCGCCAGTACCCCGAAATCACCGACTTCTTCCTGCCGCCCGAGGGCTGCAGCTACCGCCTTGCCGTGGTCAGCATCAAGAAGTCCTACCCCGGCCACGCGCGGCGTGTCATGTTTGGCATCTGGAGTTTTCTGCGCCAGTTCATGTACACCAAGTTCATCATCGTGGTGGACGACGACGTCAACATCCGCGACTGGAAAGATGTGATCTGGGCCATGACAACGCGGGTTGATCCGACACGCGACACGATGCTGGTGGAAAGCACACCGATTGACTACCTTGACTTTGCCTCCCCCGTGAGCGGCCTGGGCAGCAAGATGGGGCTGGACGCCACCAACAAATGGCCCGGTGAAACCAACCGCGAGTGGGGCCGACCCCTGCAGATGGACGCGGCAGTCACGGCCAAAATGGAACAGCTCTGGCAGACGCTGGGGTTGTGATTTGGTTCGCGTGACACGACGATCGTCAGGTGTCTCCCGGAATCAGGGGGACTCGTAGCGCTTGCCGCTGGCCAGCAGTTCAGTTGTACCGATGACCTGATTGAGGCCATCAAAGTCCAGCATCCTGTCCTTCCAGCCGGTCGTCGTCTGGTGCTGGTGCAAATGAGCGAAGTAGCTTTGCAGGGCGTGGGCTGCCGCGCGCGCCGTACCACCCGGAAAGATGGCAATGGAAAACCCGCGCTGTTGCAATTCCGCGGCGCTTTGCAGCGGCGTCTTGCCGCCTTCGACCATATTGGCCAACAGGGGAATGCGGTGAGCGAAGCGCGCGCAGGCGGCGTCCATCTGGGCCGGGGTGCGCAGGGCTTCGATGAAGAGCGCGTCGACACCGCATTCCAGATAGGCCTGCGCTCGCTCGAAGGCGGCCTCCTGCCCTTCCACGGCAAGCGCGTCGGTGCGCGCCAGGATCAGGGTGCCGGCTTTGTTGCGTGCATCAAGGGCGGCCTTGAGTTTGCCCACCATCTCCTGCACTGGCACCACGGATTTGCCATCCAGATGACCGCAGCGTTTGGGAAAAGTCTGGTCTTCCAGCTGGATCATGGCTGCACCAGCGCGCTCGAAGCCCTTGACCGTGCGCATCACATTGAGAGCATTGCCAAAACCCGTGTCGGCATCGACGATCACCGGCAGGCGCACGCGCTCCGTGATGTGGGCCAGGGTGTCGGCAACTTCAGTGAAGGTTGTCAGGCCGACGTCCGAGCGGCCGAGCTTCGTATAGGCCACCGATGCCCCCGAGAGGTACAGCGCTTCAAAGCCTGCCTGCTCAGCCAGCAGTGCGCTCAGGGCATCGTAAACACCGGGTGCGAGCAGGATATCGGCTTGGCCGAGCCGGCTTTTCAGGTTCAGGGTGTCGGTCATGGTGTCGATGTGTTTTGCAGAACTTGGGCCGCTGTTTGTGCCGCAATATAGCCACCCGCCACTGCGCTCAGCAGCCCGTTGCCAGACAGGTAGCCCCAGACCGCATTGCCGGAGACACCGCCTGCAGCACCTCCGGCGGCCAGCAGGTTGGGAAAGGGTGATCCATCAGCACGCAACACGCGGCAGCGCGAATCGATGGCGAGTCCACCCTGGGTATGAAACAGCGCTCCGGTCACCTTCACCGCGAAATAGGGTGCTTGCAGCGCGCGCTTGAAAACGCGGCCGTCAGCGTTGACGGTGCCAGCGCCGATGGACGCCAGCGTGGCGCTGAGTGTGTCCAACCCGCAGCCCAGCAACGCGGCCAGCGCCGCCGCATCAGCGCAGGTCTTGAGAGCGCCAGCGGCCTCAGCTTCACAGAAGTCCGGAAAGCTGCGTGCCAGCGCCAGCAGCGGGGCATCGAACACGTTCCAGGCGACGCCACCGGGCTGCGCCAGCACCTTGACCGAAGCTTCCGAGTAGCCCTGGGTTTCGTCGTGAAAGCGCTGCCCGTTCGCGTTGAGTTGGACGCCACCCTCCATCATCAGGGCCCAGGAAATCAGCGCCCCTTGTGGCACGGCCCAGGAACCGTGTCCCTGGTAGCCGCCCAGATCGGCGAACTGCGCGCCCAGCGCCTTGCCCCAGGCGATGGCGCTGCCATCGTTGCCACTGTGGCCGGCAAAGGTGGCCTCGCGCATTTCCGGCAGCATGTCACGCACCATGTCGGCGTTGCCGCCAAAACCGTTGCACGCCAGGATCAGCACGTCGCACGACAGGTATTCGAGCGTGCCATCCGGTCGCTGGTAGGCCAGACCCTGGACTTTGGGTGCGTTGGCTGGGCCGTCGATCCAGAGCTCGCGCACCAACGCGTCGCCGATGACCGGTATCTGCGCATTGGCAGCCGCCTGCTGCAGCCGGGCCATCAAGCCCACGCCCGTTTTTTCCGGCACGGCGTGCATGCGTTGTGTGCTGTGGCCGGGGTAGAGAAAGCCGTCGAGCAGCACAAACGCTATGCCATGGCGCGCTTGCAGCGCGTCGATGGCGGGCGCGATGGCCTGCGTGTAGGCGGCAACCAGATGGCAGGCTGCCGTGCCATGCGCTTTGGTCTGGATGTCGGCGGCGAAGTGCCCGGCGCTGTCGGCAATGTCGGCTGCGATCTGCACCCGTGTGCCGGCGGCAGGAATGAAACCGGAAGACAGGGCGGTGGAACCACTTGGCGCCGCGTCGCGCTCCAGCAGCACGCAGTCCACCCCCGCATCTGACAGCATCAGGGCGGCGGTCAGACCACAGGCGCCGGCGCCCACAATGGCCACCGGGACATGTGGCGTCTCAGGTGGCAGGGGTCCCGAAAGAACAGCTGGCGTCATGGACGCTCAGGCGGTCGGGCGGAACAGGTACTCGCCGCGTGGCTTGCCCAGCACCTGCCCGTCCTGGCAAATGAGCTGGCCGCGCAGGAAGGTGGCTTCCACACGGGCCGACATCTCCAGCCCCTCAAACGGGGTGTAACCCTGGGTGGACGGTGAATTCTTGGCTTCTATGGTCCAGGTTCTGGCCGGGTCCACCAGCGCGATGTCGGCGTCAAAGCCTTCGGCAATATCGCCTTTGCGGTTCAGGCCGTAGCGCTGCGCCGGGTTCCAGCTGGTGACGCGCGCCATGTGGTTGTAGCCCATGCCGCGGCGCGTGCCCTCGCTGATCAATGCCGGCAGCAGGTACTCGGTGCCGCCAAAGCCGCTCTTGGCCATCCAGATGTTGCCAAAGTAGTGCTTGGGAATCTTCATCTCATGGCGGCAGCAGGCGTGGTCGCTGACGATCCAGTCGAGTTCGCCAGCGAGCAGCGCCTCCCACAAAAACTCCACGTCCTCGCGCGGCCGGATCGGCGGGTTCACCTTGGCCAGTTCAGCCGCTTTCGAGTTGATGTCGAGCATCAGATGCCCAATCGTCACCTCGCGCTTGAAATCGATATGCGGAAAGACGTCGCCCATCATCATGGCCGCCTGCACCGCCTTTCGGGATGACAGGTGCAACAGGTTGATGTTGGGCAGCGCGGTTTCGTTGGCCAGGTAGCTGGCAATAAACACCGCCAGCCCTTCCGAATGTTGCGGACGGGATGCGCTGTAGGCCGCCAGGCCCCTGAGCGATTTGTCCTTCTCGACGATCTTGGTGTAGGCCGTCATGACCTCGGCCGTCTCGCAGTGCAGCGACAGCGAGATCTGCCGCGCCCGATCCGGGAACTGCTCGCGCGCCGCTTGGATACCGCGCATGATGAATTCGAAGTGCGCATAGTCGTAGCGCTCGTCCTTGCCTATCATCAGGAAGTCGCGTTGCGAGTCCGAGGCTCCGTGCAGGCCGTGCGAGCCATAGAACATGAAGATCTTGAAGCTGGCCACACCGTATTTTTCGATCAGTTCCGGGATTTCCTTGATGTGGGTGCCGTCCATCGGTGCCAGATGAAAGCCGTAGTCCACGTGAAATTTGCCCTTGGCGATCTTGAGCACCTCGGGGTAAAACTTCTTGTAGGGCCCGCCCTTGTTCAGGTAGTACTGGCCGGTGCGAAAGTAGTTCAGGCTGGAGGTCACACCGCCCATGGCCGCTGCCCTGCTTTCGGACACCGCGTCTTCGGCCAGTGGCGAGTAAATGCCGCTGTGCATATGGGCATCGACCACGCCCGGAAACGCCAGCTGGCCCCTGCCATCATGCACCGCCTTGGCCCGAGCTACATCGATACCGGGCGCGACCCGTGCCACCTTGCCGTCCTTGATGGCGATATCGGCCTCGTGCACCACATTGCCGTGCGGCCGCACCACGCGGACGTTCTTGATGATCAGGTCAAATTCGGGTTTGTTCATTGCTTCTTCCTTTTTGAAATATTTCAAATCCACATACGCATCAGGCAGTTCGTCAGTTTGGCGGGTGCAGCCGTAGCTTTAGACTGGCCAACAAGCCTCCGGCGCGCGCCATCTGCAGTAAGAACCCGGGCACCGGATCGCAGGGCAGTTCGGCTCCGGACCGGGTGCGCAGCGACAGG
This sequence comes from uncultured beta proteobacterium, assembly GCA_903925725.1. GTDB lineage: Bacteria > Pseudomonadota > Gammaproteobacteria > Burkholderiales > Burkholderiaceae_C > Rhodoferax. Next base: position 4,587 of record CAIYGK010000237.1, read on the forward strand.
TCAGGTTCGACGACGCAGAGTTGCTCTTCATCCTCCAGGGAATCAAGCTGCCCGCAGGTCAGCAGCACCAGACCCAGGTTGAAGGCATTGCGGAAGAACAGGCCACCATAACTTGGTGCAATCACCGCTGCCACGCCCAGATGCACGAGCACCGCAGCAGCCTGCTCGCGTGACGAGCCGATCCCGAAATTGCATCCGGCAACGATCACGTCACCCGGGCGCACATCCTGCGCAAACCTTGGCAACAGGTGTTCCAGGCAGTGCTTGCCGATGACTTCAATGCCGTGCTGCATGTAGGCACCGGGTGCCAGCGCGTCGGTGTCCACATCGTCACCCAGGCGCCAGACTTTGTGCCAGAGCGCATGTTCAGGCTTGCTTGTGTTCATGGCATGACCGTTCGCGGGTCGGTGATGTAACCCCGCAGGGCGGACGCCGCCACGGTATAGGCCGAGCCCA
>CAIYGK010000238.1 GCA_903925725.1 uncultured beta proteobacterium
CCAGCTCACTCATTTCCTGCGAGATCTGGAAGATGCCTTTCTTGTCGGCATCCTTGATGACGGGCACCATCAACCCGTTGGGCGTATCAGCGGCAAAGCCGATGTGGTAGTACTGCTTGAGTACGAGCTGCTCGCCGTCGATGCTGGCGTTGAAATCGGGGAACTTCTTCAGCGCGGCAACGCAGGCCTTGATCAGGAAAGCCAACATGGTCACCTTGACGCCCGCGTCAACTCCTGCCTTGGCGGACTTCGCGGTTTCCAGATTGGTGGCAACGCGGAAGGCTTCCAAATCGGTTATGTCTGCGTCGTCATGGTTGGTGACGTGCGGGATCATGACCCAGTTGCGGTGCAGGTTGGCGGCACTGATCTTCTTGATGCGCGCTCGGTCCTTGCGCTCAATGGGGCCAAACTTGGCAAAGTCCACGACCGGCCAGGGCAGCAGGCCCAGGCCAGCACCATCGTTGCTACCGGTGCTCTTGCTCTGCGCTGCAGCGGCCACGGTCTGTGCAGTTCCTCTCATGATTGAGCGCGTGAAGGATTGCACGTCAGCCTCGGTGATGCGGCCTTTCAGACCGCTGCCCTTGACTTCGTTCAGGGGTACACCTAACTCGCGCGCGAACTTGCGCACGGATGGCGAGGCATGGGGCAGTTGCAACTGCAATGCAGTCGGGTTGTGCGCCGATTCGACGGACGCTGCCCTTTCCGGCACCACGACTGCGGCCGCAGATGGACCCGGAGCCGCGACCGCAGGGGCGGGCACTGGCGGTGCGGCCACAGGCGCTGGCGCCACTGCGGCGGCGACAGGGGCTTTTGCAACAGCCGCCGCCGGAGCAGCGCCTTCCAGAATTGCCAGCAGATCGCCGATGTTGACCTTGTCGCCCACCTTGACTTTGAGCTCCTTTAGCACACCGGCCTGGCTGGACGGAATCTCCATCGCCGCCTTGTCGGACTCGACAGTGACGAGTGACTGTTCCAGCCGGATGCTGTCACCCGGCTTGACCATGATCTCGATCACGGCCACATCCTTGAAGTCACCAATATCCGGGACCTTGATTTCAATTAAAGACATGCGTGTCTCCTCAGGCGTGCAGCGGGTTGATCTTGTCGGTCTGGATGCCGTAACGGCGAATCGCTTCCGTGACCTTGGTGACCGGCAGCTTGCCGTCTTCGCTCAGGGCTTTCAGTGCCGCCAGCACGATGTAGTGGCGGTTGATCTCGAAATGCTCGCGCAATTTTGATCGGAAGTCACTGCGACCAAAGCCGTCGGTACCCAGCACCTTGTAGCCGCGACCCTTGGGCATGAACGAGCGGATCTGCTCGGCATAAGACTTGATGTAGTCAGTCGACGCCACCACCGGGCCGCTGTGCTTTTCGAGTTGCTGGCTGACAAAGGGCACACGCTGTGCCGCTTGCGGGTGCAGCAGATTGTGGCGCTCGCAGTCCTGTCCGTCACGCGCCAGTTCATTGAAACTGGGGCAGCTCCAGACATCGGCCACAACGCCCCAGTCCTCTGCCAGCAACTTCTGCGCCGCAATCGACTCGCGCAGGATGGTGCCGGAGCCCAGCAGTTGCACGCGCGGCGCGGCAGCCCCCTTGAGCAGAACATTGGCGCCCTCCTTGCAAAGGTACATGCCCTTGATGATCTGCTCTTCGGTGCCGGCAATCAGGCCTGGCATGGCGTAGTTTTCATTGAGCAGCGTGAGGTAGTAAAAGACGTTGTCCTGAGTCTCCACCATGCGCTTCAAGCCATGGTGCAGGATGACGCCGACCTCGTGCGCAAAGGTCGGGTCGTAACTGATGCAGTTCGGAATGGTGCCCGCCATGATGTGGCTGTGGCCGTCTTCGTGTTGCAGACCCTCGCCGTTGAGCGTGGTGCGCCCGGACGTACCGCCAAGCAAAAAGCCACGCGCCTGCATGTCGCCCGCCGCCCAGGCCAGGTCGCCAATGCGCTGGAAGCCGAACATCGAGTAATACACATAGAACGGCAGCATGATGCGGTTGTTGGTGCTGTAGCTGGTCGCTGCCGCAATCCAGCTAGCCATGCCGCCGGCCTCGTTGATGCCCTCTTGCAGGATCTGTCCGGCCTTGTCTTCGCGGTAGTACATCACCTGGTCTTTGTCCACCGGCGTGTACTGCTGACCGGCGGGGTTGTAAATGCCGATCTGGCGGAACAGCCCTTCCATGCCGAAGGTGCGCGCCTCGTCCACCAGAATCGGCACCACGCGCGGACCCAGCGCCTGGTCGCGCA
>CAIYGK010000239.1 GCA_903925725.1 uncultured beta proteobacterium
ATAACACTAGATTAGCTACTTGCTTCGACGAGTTTTGAATTTGACGATTAAGTTAGTTAGATTTGATGCTTTTTCAGGGCTTTTACCAACCCATGTTGGTCTGCACGAGAATGTATTTAGGCACGACAATCCGCGCTCCAATAAAAAGGGCGGCTCATTCACACAAGTGAAGGTGAAAATGACGTCACGGGTTGCCAAGCACGGCGGACCCTCTCAGAATGTTCCGGTTGCCAAACCAACCGCCAGCCCAGCATGCCGAAAGCCTTTCCGGGCTGCTCGAACGAGTGACTTTCTTCAATGAAGAAAATGGCTGGGCCGTGCTCCGGGTCAAGGCCAAGGGGCACCGTGACCTCGTGTCAGTAGTTGGCTCCCTGGCGTCGGTCAGCGCCGGCGAATGGGTAACGGCGGAAGGACGCTGGGTGCAGGATCGCGAGTTCGGCCTCCAGTTCCGTGCTGAACTCCTGAACAGCACCGCGCCGACCACCAAGGAAGGTATCGAGAAGTATCTGGGCAGTGGCATGGTCAAGGGCATCGGCCCCGTGTATGCCAAGAAGCTCGTGGACAAGTTCGCGGAGCAGATTTTCGATGTCATTGAAAACCAGTCTGCCCGCTTGGAGGAACTGGATGGCATCGGTCCCAAACGTCGGAAGCGGATCAAGGACGCATGGGCGGAACAGAAGGTCATCCGCCAGATCATGGTGTTCCTGCACAGCAACGGTGTCAGCACCAGCCGGGCGGTCCGTATCTACAAGACCTACGGAGAAGCCGCCATCGAGAAGGTGCAAGCCAACCCATACGCCCTGGCCAAAGATATCCATGGCATCGGTTTCAAGACCGCCGACCAGATCGCACAGAAGATCGGCATCCCGGTGGATTCCCTGATCCGGGCGTGCGCCGGGCTGGGCCATATGCTGATCGAGGCCACCAGCGAGGGGCACTGCGCTCTGCCAGTGGAACTGCTCAAGGACAAAGCTGGGAAATTGCTGCTGGTGGATGACAAGATCGTGACCGAGGCGCTTGATCGCACCTTGGCCAGCAAGGATCTGGTCCAGGAAACCATCAGCGGGCAGGTGCTGATATTCCTGCCGCATCTGAAACGGGCCGAGGAAGTCATCGCCGGCCGGATCCGGAGCCTCGCCAGCGCGCCGTCCGCCTTCCCAGTCGTCGATTTCGACAAGGCGGTCGTCTGGTGTCAGGAAAAGACTGGCAAGGCGCTTGCGCCCAGCCAGCGCGAGGCGCTCAAGCTGGCGCTGACCAGCCGGGCACTGGTCATCACCGGCGGTCCTGGCGTAGGCAAGACGACGCTTGTTAACGCCATCCTGCTCATCCTGCGGGCCAAGCAGGTGCGCTGCCTCCTATGCGCGCCCACCGGCCGCGCCGCCAAGCGTCTCTTTGAGACGACCGGCGTCGAGGCCAAGACCATCCACCGGCTGCTCGAAGTCCAGCCCGCCACCGGCAGTTACGGCCGGAATGAAGGCAATCCCTTGGACTGTGATCTTCTGGTCGTGGACGAGACCTCGATGGTGGACGTGACGCTCATGGCCAATCTGCTCCGGGCCCTGCCGCCGAAGGCCAGCCTGCTCCTTGTGGGTGATATTGACCAACTGCCTTCCGTGGGACCAGGCATGGTGCTCCGTCACATCATTGAAAGCAAAGTGGTGCCGGTGGTGCGCCTGACCGAGGTGTTCCGG
>CAIYGK010000240.1 GCA_903925725.1 uncultured beta proteobacterium
GCCGGTTCCCATTTCTGAAATCTTGCCATAGTGCAAGGACATGCCGCCCAGTAGCTGCACGTCAAAATGGCGCATCTTCATGACGCGCTTGGAGCCCTCGCGCACCACCGCAAAGGCCTCAGGCAACAAGGCATCAAGCGTCTCGCCCTTGGCCAGACGCTCCCTGAACTCCTGCGTCTTGCCGCGCAGGGCCTCGTCCGACAGTTGCTCCAGCGCGGTTTCCATCGCGTTGATGCGAACCACGCTGGTGCGATACTGTTTGAGCAGACGGTCGTTGCGGCTGCCGAAAATTTTGGTAAGAATATTTGTGGCCATGAATGCAGTACCGACCGGTCAACCCACCTGGGCCACCCGAGCAGCGCAATCCTTTTTTCTGATCTGTATGAAGTGGGGTCCCTGTCGCGAAACGCAACTGCACTGCTGCAAGATGCTCTCGCTGAGAAACCCAAACCGCTGATTTTACCTGTGCGGCAAGGTGCTTGCGGGCCCTATCGCCGACCCGGTTGATAGTGTCCCTGCCAGGGCGTGCTTGCCTGCGCCAGGCTTGGCGACTTGAGCTTGCTGCCTGCGGCCAGGAATTTTTGAGGATCCTGGAAGACCCCCTGGATCAGCACCTCAAAATGCAGGTGGGTTCCGGTCGAGCGACCGGTACTCCCGACCTCGGCAATCTTCTGCCCCTGTTTGATCAGGTCGCCCTTCTTGACGAGCGTCCTGGAGGCATGGGCGTAGCGCGTAATCAGGTCGTTGCCGTGATCCACTTCAATCATGTTGCCGTACTCCGGATGGAATTCCTGCGCCACAACCACGCCACCAGCCGCTGCCAGGATCGGCGTGCCGCGTTCGGCCTGGAAATCAATGCCGGTGTGCAGCGCGGAGCGGCCCGTTATCGGGTCAATCCGCCAGCCAAACATGGACCCGTAATTGGCCTGCGTGATGGGCAGTTGAGTCGGCACCATCATGTTGCGGATCTTCTGGTCGAACAGACGTGATTCCAGCACCGTCATCAAGTCCGTGCGCTGCTCCGTCAAGCGATCCAGGTCGGCCAGCGTCGCCTTGAGTTCTTCCACCGACAACGGATGTCCGCTCACCAAGGCACCGCCCTGCCCCGGCTTGGTCCTGATTTCGTTCGGATTGACACCTGCCAGGCCCGAGACCCGTTCACCCAGCGACTCAAGCTGCGTCATCTTCGCCTGCATCTCACCCAATTGTCGGGCCAGCAGATCGAGGTTCTCGCGCATGAAGCGGTCGCGCTGTTCAAACTCGTCCTTGACCACCATCCTGACAAGCGTTCCAATCACCGGCCAACCCTCCCTGGCCCCTTTGAGAAAGACCCAGTGGTACAAGCCGGCGGCCACCAGCGTCATGACGATGGAGGCCAGCAGGGCGGTCACTACCAGTTTGGTTCCCGTGAGATGAATGGCACGGCTTCTGGCAAGCCATGCATCCGTGATAATCAATTGCATTCCGATCTTCCCCTCATAACTCACCCATGAGCCAGCGCCATCAAGCGTTCACCTTGCTGCAGGCAACCCAGGACTCGCCAAGCCTGGCACGATTGACCGCGCTCAGCGACGACTCGGTCGCACGGCTCAAGTCGATCGAGTCACTGATTCCTGCCACGCTCAGAACCGCAGTCAGAGCTGGCCCGATTGATGGCCCGGTCTGGTGCCTGATTCTCGACAGCAACGCTGGGGCAGCCAAAATTCGCCAGTTGCTTCCTGCCTTTGAATCGCATTTGCGAAGCAAGGGATGGGAGGTTACCTCAATTCGGCTGAAGGTCCAAATTTCGCGTCAGAAATAAGGAGGCCTCCGGGTATCGCTACCTGGAGGCCTTTGTACTATCAAATGGTGCCGATTAACGGATTCGAACTGTTGACCTACCGCTTACAAGGCGGTTGCTCTACCAACTGAGCTAAATCGGCGTATGACTATTTTAAGGGACTATTTAACGCGCTTTAACGTTGGTCGCATCGCGCCAGTGGCCGGCCTCGGTGGCTCGGGGTTGTCGTCTGGAGGTGCCGACTCCACTCGGGTCAATTGCACGGGTTTAAGTTCGGCCGCGACGGGTTGCAAACCCGGTGGTCCGCCAGTCACTTCAGCAGTGTCCGATATGACCATCGGAAACGCCATACCTTGCCCGTTTTCACGCGCGTATATGGCCACCACCTGGGTGACCGGAACCGCAATGTCTCGCGCAGTTCCGGCGAACCGGGCCTTGAATTCAATGAATTCGTTGCCCAACTGAAGCCCGGTCGTGGCATCGAAGCTGATGTTCAGAACAATCTCGCCGTCCTTCACGTACTCGCGCGGCACCTGTACCCGCTCATTCACGAGCACCGCAATATAGGGCGTGTAACCGTTATCCGTGCACCACTCGTAGAGTGCACGAATCAGGTAGGGGCGAGTCGAAGTGGCTTGCGCGGAATCCGTCATCGGCGTGCACTCAGCGCTTACTTGCGCATCACTTTCTCTGAGGGCGTCAAGGCCTCGATGTAAGCCGGACGCGAAAAAATCCGCTCGGCGTACTTGAGCAGCGGCGCAGCGTTCTTGCTGAGATCGATGCCGTAGTAATCGAGTCGCCAGAGCAGCGGCGCAATCGCCACGTCCAGCATCGAAAAACCGTCACCCAGCATGTATTTGTTTTTCAGGAATACCGGTGCGAGTTGCGTCAGACGATCCCGAACATGAGCGCGCGCCTTGTCGAGTACCTTCTCATTGGCTTTGGCTGCGCGTGACTCCAGGGTCGACACATGCACAAACAGTTCCTTCTCGAAATTGAGCAGGAACAGACGGACACGGGCGCGGTCCACCGGGTCGCCCGGCATCAACTGGGGATGCGGAAAGCGCTCATCAATGTATTCATTGATGATGTTGGACTCGTACAGAATCAGGTCGCGCTCAACCAGGATGGGGACCTGGCCATAAGGGTTCATGACGCTGATGTCTTCGGGCTTGTTGTACAAATCAACGTCGCGAATTTCAAAGTCCATGCCTTTTTCAAACAGGACGAAACGGCAACGGTGGGAAAATGGGCAGGTAGTACCTGAATACAACACCATCATGGTGGGACTCCTAAAAAAACCAAAGAGTGGGATGCTTCACGCATGCCCACTCCACAAACCTCAGATTGCGCCCTTTCGAGCCCAACTTGAGCCGCTTATCTGTGCTACTTGACCTCTTTCCAGTAGACCGCGTTGAGTCGCCAGGCGCAGAAAGTAAAGACCGCGAGGAACAGCAAGACCCAAACACCGATACGAACGCGGGTATTTTGAACCGGTTCACCCATCCATTGCAAATAAGCGACCAGATCGCCGATCGCCTGATCGTATTGCGGGCCCGTCATGGTACCGGGCTTCACTTGCTCCCAGCCCTTGAAAACGCTGGCGGCAGCACCATGCTCCTTGACTTCTTCAAAAATCGGTCTGCGTTCGCCCTGCAGTTCCCACAAGACATGCGGCATAGCCACGTTGGGAAACACAAGATTGTTCCAGCCGGTGGGTTTGGTGTCGTCCTTGTAGAAGGTACGCATATACGTGTACAGGTAGTCCGCCCCGGTTCCGCCTGCTCCAGCGCGTGAACGTGCAATCACCGTCAGATCCGGTGGGTTGACACCGAACCAGGCCTTGGCCTGTTGCGGGTCGATGGCAGACTTCATCGTGTCACCCACTTTGCCATTGGTCACCAGCAGGTTGGACTTGATCTGCTCGGGCGTCAGGCCGATGTCACGCAAGCGGTTATAGCGCATGAACGCGGCCGAATGACAGTTAAGGCAATAGTTGACGAACAGCTTGGCACCATTTTGCAGGGCTGCCATGTCGCTGGTCTTGTTCGGAGCCTTATCCCAGGCCGGGCCACCCACGTTGGCCTGTGCACCCAGGGTGAAACCGCACGCCAGCAGCAGGCCGAGAACGAATTTTGGAATGAATGTCATGGTTTTCATGATGGTGTCTTCCCTTCAATGCGCCGTGTAGTTGACACGATCAGGCACCGGCTTGGTCTTGCCCATTTGGCTCCACCAGGGCATCAGGATGAAGAAGGCAAAGTAGAACAAGGTGCCAATTTGAGCCACCCGGCTGTAGATTGGCGACACCGGTTGCGTGCCCAAGTACCCCAGAATCAGGAAGTCGATCACAAACACGCCATACAGGTACTTGTGCCAATTGGGCCGATAGCGAATCGACTTGACTGCACAGTTGTCCAACCAGGGCAGGAAGAACAGGATCACGACCCCGCCGCCCATGGCAACGACGCCCCAGAATTTGGCGTCAATGGCCAGCATCATGGCAACCACCGCCACAGCACCAAGTGCGATGGCACCCTTGAACAGCGCTGGCATCCTGATTTTGGCCACTGCAAAACCTGCGCCCAGCACAGTGCAAGCAATCAGCGCGTACATCATTTCCGTCGTCACGGCTCGCAGCAGGGAGTAGAAGGGCGTGAAATACCAGACCGGTGCAATGTGCAATGGCGTCTGGAACGGATTGGCCGGGATGAAATTGTTGTATTCCAGGAAGTAGCCACCCATCTCGGGTGCAAAGAAGACGATGGCGGAGAACACCATCAGGAACACGCCGACGGCAAAGATGTCATGCACCGAGTAGTACGGATGGAAGGGAATGCCGTCCAGAGGAATGCCCTTGGCGTCTTTCTTGGCCTTGATCTCGATGCCGTCCGGGTTGTTGGATCCGACTTCATGCAGCGCAATGATGTGGGCCACGACCAGGCCCAGTATCACCAGCGGCACGGCAATGACGTGAAAGCTGAAGAAGCGGTTCAGGGTGGCATCGCCCACCACATAGTCGCCCCGGATCCAGAGTGACAGGTCCGGCCCGATGAACGGGATGGCGGAGAACAGGTTCACAATCACCTGGGCGCCCCAGTAGCTCATCTGGCCCCAGGGCAGCAGGTAACCCATGAAAGCCTCTGCCATCAGCGCCAGAAAAATGCCGCATCCAAAAAGCCATGTCAGCTCCCGCGGCTTGCGGTAGCTTCCGTAGAGCAGACCGCGGTACATGTGCAGGTAAACGACCAGGAAAAAGGCGGAGGCGCCGGTGGAATGCATGTACCGGATCAGCCAGCCCCAAGGTACATCGCGCATGATGTACTCGACGGACCCGAAGGCCAGTGCCGCCTCCGGTTTGTAGTGCATCACCAGGAAGATGCCCGTCACCAGTTGAATAACCAGCACCAACAAAGAGAGAACACCGAACACGTACCAGATATTGAAATTCTTGGGTGCGTAGTACTCGCTCATGTGCTCCTTGAAGAGCTTGGACAACGGAAACCGGTTGTCAATCCAGTTCAGCAGCTTTTCACCGGCGGCAGCGTTCGGGGAGATTTCGTGAAATTCAGCCATGATGTGCTTCCTTAGGCTTTGCGGTCTTCACCGATGAGCAGCTTGGTCTCGGAGAGGTACATATGAGCCGGCACTTCCAGATTATCTGGTGCCGGCTTGTTCTTGAAGACGCGCCCGGCCAAATCAAACGTGGAACCGTGGCAGGGACAAAAGAACCCGCCCTGCCAGTCGTCCGGCAAAGAGGGCTGGGCGCCGGTCTGGAACTTGTCGGACGGTGAGCAGCCCAGATGGGTACAGATGCCAACGGCCACAAAATACTCGGGTTTGATCGAACGATGCGCATTGCGTGCGTAATCGGGCGCCTGATCGGTGGGCTTGCGTTCGGATTTCGGATCTGCCAGTTGCGGGTCGTTCTTGGGCAAGGCAGCCAGTTGTTCCGGCGTGCGGCGTACGATCCAGACTGGCTTGCCACGCCATTCAACTGTCATTTTTTCGCCCGGTTTGAGGGCCGAAATGTCGGCCTCTACTGCAGCGCCAGCAGCCAGCGCTTTTTCCGAGGGCTGCATACTGGTAATAAATGGAACGGCGGCGGCGATACCGCCAACTGCTCCAACACAGCTCGTGGCAATCAACCAGGTCCGTTTGCTGGCGTCATGGCCGCTATCGGCAAGGCTTTCACTCATGGGAATCCTCAATGAAAAATCGCTATCGGGGTTACCCACTAATTGTAGCTGGTCGCCCCGACCGGTCCCGAGGTCATGGCAGTACCAGAGCGCAATAGCAGGCTATGCGCTTTTGCACGATACTGCCCACCTTGAACTTAAGAACGGAGATGTTTCAAATGGGAATGATGCAGGAATTCAAGGAATTTGCCGTCAAGGGCAATGTCATGGACCTGGCAGTCGGTGTCATCATTGGCGGCGCTTTTGGAAAGATCGTGGACTCGGTCGTGGGTGACCTGGTGATGCCACTGGTAGGCGCATTGATCGGAAAACTTGATTTTTCCAACCTTTTTGTCGTGCTCGGCACAGTGCCACCTGGCAATGCCATGACCATCGACGCCCTGAAGAAGGCCGGTGTTCCCGTATTTGCGTACGGAAGTTTTATCACGGTAGCGGTCAATTTTGCAATTCTGGCTTTCATCATCTTCATCATGGTCAAGCAAATCAACCGCCTCAAAAAGGCAGCGCCCGCAGCGCCTGTGGCTGCCCCGGTGACACCGGAAGATGTGCTGCTGCTGCGCGAAATTCGCGACAGCCTGAAGAAATAGAGCCTCAGCAGTGGGACAGTTGGCGTGCCATGCGAATGGCCGCCAACAGGCTGGACTCGTCCGCCTGACCGGTGCCGGCAATATCAAAAGCGGTGCCGTGATCCGGGCTGGTCCGCACCAAGGGAAGGCCGAGCGTCACGTTGACCCCCTGCTCCAGCCCCAGATACTTCACAGGAATCAAGCCCTGGTCGTGGTACATGGCGACCACCACGTCAAATTCACTCAGCTGTCCGGGTCTGGCCCTGGCGCTCATGAACACCGTGTCGGGAGCGTAAGGGCCACTGACCTGCAGTCCCTGCTCGCGCGCCTGTCGGATCGCCGGAGCAATGATTTCAAGTTCCTCTCGCCCGAACAAGCCGCCCTCGCCAGCGTGGGGATTGACTCCCGCCACCGCGATGCGCGGCGCGCGCCCCAGAATGGCGCTGAGCGACTCGTGCGTGATCAGCAGCGTCTGCAGTACATTGGCCGTGGTTACCGCATCCAGCGCATCCCGCAGTGACACGTGAATGCTGACCAGCACCGCGCGCAATTCATCGTTCGCCAGCATCATGCGTACCGGCATCTGCGCCAGCGCTTTGTCCGCATGAGCGGCCGCTTGCGCCTGCAGCAATTCGGTGTGCCCGGGAAAGCCCGAATAGGGCGCACCAGCCAGCGCCAGCGCCTCCTTGTTCAGTGGCGCGGTCACGAGTGCGGCAATTTCGCCGCGCAAAGCTGCCTGCGCCGCCCAAACCACACACTGAGCCGCCAGCAAACCGGCTGCGGCGTCCAGCCGCCCGAACGTCGGCGGCGCCGCCAGAGTACCGACCTGCAATAGTGGCAGACAGCCTGGCGGCAGTTCGAATACCTCGGACGCATCTTCAAGCACCGCCAGCGGCATGGGAATAGACACTGCACTGACCAGTTCGGTTGCCCGGCGCATGGTCGCCGCGTCGCCAACAACAAAGCAGCCCCGCAACAATTCGGGCGCTTGACGGTAAGCCTTGGCGATGATTTCCGGTCCAATGCCGGCCGCGTCTCCAAGAGTGATGGCTATGGGTTTCTTCATGTCAGGCCGGGTTATCAATGTCAATGAACAGATGCTCCAGGCCCGACAGCGCCGCCACGTGGGCCGCCACGGCCGGGGCGCCAAAGCGTTCGGTTGCGTGATGGCCACAGGCAAGGTAGGCCACCCCCATCTCGCGTGCAAAGTGCGTTTGCTGCTCCGAAATCTCTCCGGTGATGAAGGCCTCGGCTCCGGCGGCAATGGCGGCCTCAAAGTAGCCCTGTCCGCCACCGCTGCACCAGGCGATTCTGCGAATTGCCCGCGCAGCACCATTGACCAGGGAAACCGTTCTGTGGAGCTGAAGTTCGACGTGCCGCGCCAAGGCCTCGGCTGACGCGAAACCGTCCGGCTGCAGGGACTCACCCAGAAAACCCAGGTCCTGCTCGCCAAAACGCTCTCTGGCCCGCATACCGAGTTTCAAACCAAGTTGCGCGTTGTTGCCCAGTTCCGGGTGTGCATCCAGCGGAAGGTGATAGGCAAACAGGTTGATGTCGTGCGCCAGCAGCAAGGCCAGACGCTGCTTCATCCAGCCGGTCACACACCCATCCTGGGAACGCCAGAACAGTCCGTGGTGGACAAGAATGGCGTCCGCGTTCGCAGCAATGGCGGCCTCAATCAAGGCACGGCTGGCACTGACGCCGGAAACGATCCTGTGCACCTGGGCACAACCCTCCACTTGCAGGCCATTGGGGCCGTAGTCGCGAAATCGCTCAGGCTGTAGCAGCGTATTGAAGCTCTGTAGTAAGCGGGTTCGATCAGTCATGTCGGCAATGGAAGGTAAGGTTTGCATTGTCGGGTAATTCTTTGCGCCGGCGTGCGTGGAACTGGCGCGCCGCCTACAATTTGCGCTCATGAAACGTCTCTGGATACTTTTTTCCCAAACCGTCACGGTCTTGCTGGCGATGTATTTTGTCGTCGCTACGCTCAAACCTGACTGGCTGGGCAAGGGGTTCACCCGTACCCCTGCCGTGGCACTGCTGGAGGCACCCGGCGCCCCGCCCGGCGTGGCACCTGTTGGCAGCTTCAGGCTGGCCGCTCAAAGAGCGTCGGCCGCCGTGGTCAGCATCAACACCAGCAAGGCCGCCAAGAACCGGCCGCACAGCAACGATCCCTGGTTCAACTTCTTCTTTGGTGAACAGGGCAATGAACCTCAGATCGGCCTGGGCAGTGGCGTCATAGTCAGCGCCAGTGGTTACATTCTGACGAACAACCACGTCGTAGACGGCGCCGATGAAATCGAAGTCAGCCTCAACGACAGCCGCCACACCCGTGCCAAAGTGATAGGCACAGACCCGGACAGCGACCTGGCGGTGCTCAAGATCGAACTTGACCGCTTGCCGGTCATCGTGCTTGGTAACTCCGACACGCTGCAGGTGGGCGATCAGGTGCTGGCCATCGGCAACCCGTTCGGTGTTGGCCAGACCGTGACCGGCGGCATCGTCAGCGCGCTCGGACGCAATCAGCTCGGCATCAATACCTTCGAGAATTTCATCCAGACCGACGCTGCCATCAATCCTGGCAATTCGGGCGGCGCACTGGTGGATACAGCCGGCCATCTGCTGGGCATCAACACAGCCATTTACTCACGCTCGGGTGGCAGCATGGGCATTGGTTTTGCCATTCCGGTGGCCACCGCCAAACTGGTGCTTGATGGCATCGTGAAGGACGGGCAGGTGACGCGTGGCTGGATTGGTGTTGAGCCCAATGATTTGTCACCGGAACTGGCAGAGACCTTTGGCGTCAAGGCACAGGCTGGCGTCATCATCACCGGGGTGATGCAGAGCGCACCGGCGGCGCAGGCGGGTATTCGCCCGGGCGACGTCATTGTTGAAGTCGCCGGAAAGCCGACCAACAACGTTTCTGAACTGCTTGGTGCCGTTGCCGCGCTCAAGCCTGGTACGGCGGCCAGCTTCAGTCTGTTGCGCCGCGAAGAGAAAATCGAGCTCAAGGTCACCCCGGGGACCCGACCCAAAGCAAGGCGCGTCGTACAGTAAGCCTGAATCTTTGCATCTTGAAAGCCCGGCCGACGCCCACAATTAATAGTTTGAGGCGCCCGACGAGCAGGGCGCCGCTTTTCTATTTCACTTCCGAACGTTCAAATCCAAAATGACCAAACAGACCCTCTCCTTTCAGGCCGAAGTGGCCCAACTATTGCACCTTGTCACCCATTCGCTTTATTCGAACAAGGAAATTTTCCTGCGCGAACTGATCTCGAATGCTTCCGACGCCTGTGACAAATTGCGATTTGAGGCGCTCGACAACAGCACGTTTTATGAAGACGCGCCCAATCTGGAGGTACGTGTGTCCTTTGACAAGGATGCCAAAACACTGACGATTTCGGACAACGGCATTGGCATGAGCCAGCAGGAAGCCATCGATCATCTGGGCACCATCGCCAAGAGTGGCACCAAGGACTTCATGTCCAGGTTGACCGGAGACCAGAAAGCCAACGTCTCGGAACAAGGGCAGTTGATCGGTCAGTTTGGTGTCGGCTTCTACTCGGGCTTTATCGTCGCCGACAAGATCACGGTTGAGTCACGTCGCGCCGGTTTGAAGACCGAGGAAGGCGTGCGCTGGATCAGTGGCGGCGCCGGTGATTTTGAAGTCGAGGCCATCAGTCGTGCCAAGCGCGGCACCAGCGTCATCCTGCACCTCCGTGACGATGCGATGGACTATGCGTCAGCGTGGAAGCTCAAGAGCATCATCGCCAAGTACTCGGACCACATCAGCCTGCCCATCCTGATGGAA
>CAIYGK010000241.1 GCA_903925725.1 uncultured beta proteobacterium
ACCACCGACCGCGACGTTCTGGATGTGCGGCGTCTTGGAGCCCAGGATGGAAACGATCTTGTTGGCCTTGCGCTGCACTTCGAGCGCCTGCAGGTAGTGCGCGACTGCGAGCAGATTGACTTCCGGGGAGAGCTTCATGGCCGGATGGCCCCAATAGCCGTTGGTGAAGATGCCGAGTTGCCCGCCATTGACAAAAGTCTTGAGGCGCTCGTGCACGCGACGCATCTCCTGTTTGCTGTTGAGATGCCAGCTTGACAGACTCTCGCCCAGTATCGACGTCTTGTCGGGGTCGGCTTTCAGCGCCGATGTCACATCAACCCAGTCGAGCGCCGACAGGTGGTAAAAATGAACGATGGCATCGTGCACCGAGTGCGCGGTGATGATCAGGTTGCGGATGAACTGCGCGTTCAGCGGAATTTCCATCTTGAGCGCGTTCTCGACGGCACGCACCGAAGTGATGGCATGCACCGTGGTGCAGACGCCGCAGATGCGCTGCGTGATGGCCCAGGCGTCGCGCGGATCGCGGCCCAGCAGGATCAGCTCGACCCCGCGCCACATCTGGCCGGATGACCAGGCTTTCTGCACTTTGCCGCCATCGATGTCGACATCGATCCGCAGGTGGCCTTCGATGCGGGTGATCGGATCAATTGTGATGCGTTTGGACAGTTTTGTCTCGATCTCTCTCTAGTTAATGGGCCACCTGAACCTCTTCCCGCGGCAGAACCGGGAAGCGGCGCGTGATGATGATGTAACCGAGAACCTCGACGCTGAACATGCCGGTCGTCACCATGACTTCCGTGAATGAGGGGAAATAGGTCCAGCCGGAACCGGTGTGATGTCCGTAACCGATCAGGAAGCCGTTCAGGCGCAGCAGGATGCCGCCGAGCATGATGGCGATGCCGGCCAGGAACAGACGCGCCGGATTGCGCCGGGACTCGACGCTGCCAATCAGGAAGAAGGGTGCCACAAAACACAGGTTCTCCAGCCAGAAGGCGATTGACTGCAGGTTCGGCTTGAAGGCTTCACCGAATGCGCCGCGCGCCAGCAGGTCACCCAGACGCACAAGCAGGTACACCGCCAGTACGCCGAGCATGATTTTCGACATCGGGTTGAGTAAATGCATTTCGATCTTGCGCCGGTAGCCGGAGGCCGCAACGCAGGACTCGAACAGCACCACGCCATAGCCGATGACGATCGCTGTCAGCAGGTAAATCAGCGGCACGGCCGGTGTCTGCCAGAGCGGGTTGACCTGTCCACCCATGACGACCAGCATGGTGCCGAGCGACGCCTGGTGCATCATGGGAAGCACCATGCCCAGCGCGATAAAGAAGAAAAGAACTTTGGTCAGCTTCTTCTTCGCGTCAATCAAGCCGAGCTTCTCCAGGAAGACTGGTGAAAATTCGATCCACATCACCAGGATGTAGGCCGTTACGCAAGCCGCCACCTCGAACATGACCGAATTGGCATTCACGTAACCCGGCCAGAAAATGTGCCAGAAGTTCCACCAGCGACCAAGGTCGAAGAAAATGCCGCCGCCAGCCAGTGTGTAGCCAAACAGGCTGGCCAGCAGGGCCGGGCGGATCAGCGGGTGGTACTCGCCCTTGTTGAAGATGTAGACCAGCAGCGCGACGGAAAAA